>JASBSE010000068.1 GCA_030149115.1 Winogradskyella sp.
TATGAAGGGTCAGATGATATGCCAGCACACATAAAAGCCTCTTTAATGGGCACTTCAGTTCAAATCCCAATTACAAACGGTAAACTGAATATGGGTATTTGGCAAGGTATTTACCTTTGTGAGCACAGAAATAATGCTTCAGGGAGACAGTTAATTTTGACTGTTTTCGGCAATTAGTTGTTCTAATATTTTTTCTACACCAAAATTATCATTTGTGTCGGTTTCGAAATTAGCAACAGCTTTTACTGCTTTATGCGCATTTGCCATAGCATAGCTATATTTAGCTAAATTTAGCATTTCTAAATCATTATTAAAATCGCCGAAAACCATAGTCTCAGAAGGGTTTATTTGATATTTTTTTTGTAAAAAAGAGAGAGCATTTCCTTTGTTGGTAATAACTTCAGAAATATCAACCCAATGGTTTCCAGAAACCACTACGTTAAATTCGGAGCATATATGTTTTACATGTGGGTATATAAAACTTTCCGAATTAATAGAATGGTAAAGTGCTATTTTTATAACGTCATCTTCTATTTCTTTTAACGAACTAATCGTTTTGTTTATTGAATAATATTCAGAAAAAGTATTTACCATTTCCTGAGGTGTGTTGAGAAAGAAAGCACAATGTTTAGTACAGAATATAGGGTATACATCTTTTATTTTAGTAACTAAATTGTAAAGATTAATTAACTTTTCTGAATGAATGTTATTACTGAGTACAACTTCTTCATCTTCTATAACTAAGCCTCCATTTTCTGCTACTATTGTAATATCTTTTGTTATAGGTTGAAGCTTTTCTGTAATGCTATAATACGGCCTTCCACTAGCTGCAACAAACCTTATATTTAATGAATGTAGTTTTTTAAATAAATTAAAAAATCGCTGACTCACTTTGTGATTAGAATTTAATAGTGTACCATCCATATCGGAAACAACCATTCTAATATGTTTCATTTTAATACAAGTATATTATGGTTAAAAAAAATCCGATTCAAATACATGAATCGGATTTTATATAAGCGAAATGTTGTTATTAATTTGGCTAAAAGCCTTACTTTACTTTGTTTACTATTGCTTCAAAAGCTTCTGGGTGATTCATTGCTAAATCTGCAAGAACTTTACGGTTCAATTCGATATTGTTAGCTTTTAATTTACC
>JASBSE010000072.1 GCA_030149115.1 Winogradskyella sp.
GCGGTTTTCCGTTTGAAGGGTTTAACTTAAGAGCCTCAGATAAATAATTTCGTGCTTTAGAGTACTGTCTTTTTTCTTTAAGAATAGTACCTATTCTAAACATAATATTGGCTTTATTATATGATCTTGTTTCTAACTCACATGCTTTTTCCAAATATTCAAGAGCTTCATTATCTTTTCCTTTTTTGAACAGAAGTGTAGCAATATATACTTTAGTATCTGCTGATGGAGCCACTTTATCGTATTGCTTAACCAACTTTTCATAAAGATCATCGTCCGTGCAATCTTTATGGTACATTCTACTCACAGAACGTTTTAACCAAATTGAATCATTCTGAAAGGCTTCATATGCTTTGGTATATAACGGAATTAAATTCTCACAAGTAGCTCTTTTATCTGCTATAACATTCATGTTATTCTGAATAAGCGTGTAGTTTTTAAGATAACTTTCGTAGGCTCTTTTCTTATTTTTTTCGCTGCTAGTAAGTGCTTCTTCATTATCAACTTTCTCTACCAAGGCATTTAATTTTTCAGAATAATTCTGAATTTCAACTTCTATTTTTTCACTAATATCATCGTAAGTTTCAAATAACTCGGTTGCCGTTTTTTTACCAGCATCAAATAATTCTACCATCAAAGAAAAATAGGTATATAAGCTTTTTGGATGCGTAAAGGTTTCTTTGTCCGAATTAAATGCATTATCAAAACATTCAAAAAGTTCTAAGGAGGTTTTCCCTAACTCATCCTTATAATCATATTGTAACTGGCATGCCTTGGCATCAAATTCACCTTGAGGAGTGTCATTCTTAAAATGTTCTTTACGAAGTAACCATAAGTCTAACATATCATTTACAAAACTCAATTGAATCTCGCCTTTTGAATTTTCAATTTTATGTTTTAGAATCTTTTCACCATCAGCATATGTGGCTAGGTTTAAATCAGGGCAATTCTTTTTCACATATAGCCAAGGTTCATAGGCGGCATCATAATTTTTTGCCTGCGTGGCTACATGAGCGTTAGATAAGTTAGTATTGCATTCTAATTCAGTTTGAGCGTTAATGCCAACACTCAATAAGAAAATCGCAGAAAAAACAACGGATTTTAGCTTCATAATGTAGTTGATTTATAGTTGGTTATTCATCTATAAAACCACAAAAAACGTACCAAATCTACAAGAAATAAAAAGCCTGATACTAATAGACGTTGTCTCTATTTAATTTTTAAGTTCTCACTTTTTGAAACTGTTACTTTTATACCACTTTTTAATTCTATGGTAACTAGCTCCTCAGACTTTGTTAATTGACGTTGGTACTGATCTAAGGAACAAAAGTCCTCAAATTGTCTCTCATTATATCGTAATACCTCATCCCCTTGCCTAACACCTAAATTCCAAATTGCACTTCCCTTTACAATACTCATTATTCTCATTACTCCTTTATGATACGAAACATAACAAGGATAGCTATTATATACCTCTTCTATTTCAGAAGACGATACATAGAGTTGATTCTTTTTTAAACTTAGAAAAAGTGATAATCCCTCCCATAGATTGTTTCCAATTTTCGAAGACTTTTGGTTATTGTAGTAAATAATGGGAGATATTTTTACATTTTTAGATGAACTTTTAGGAAACTGAAACACCTTTGGCTTTGTGGCAGTAAACAAACCATTAACATCATAGTTGCCTGAATAAACTTCAACTTGTGGAAAATCATCAATATTGGTCAAGTTATAATCCTTTTGCGATATATTAGACGATTTGCCTGCTCCTGTATCTAGTAAAAATTTAAAGCGATTGCCTTTGCGTTGCATGTAGACATAGGGATGATTATGAGTAAAATTAAACTCTAATTCATGCATTGAATCAAGATCATTAGGCATATAATCCGATGGATACATAACCAGTAATTTCTTCTTAAAATCAATCTTCCAATTGAGTTCTTTAATAATGTCGACCCCAAGAATACCATCAATATTATGACAAGAAAAGATTTCATTTCTTGCAGTATTTAAAATGCGATGTCCCGTAATCTTTCTACTTCCAATATTAATAGTGCCACTCTTGTAAAATCTCATTTTAGTACTTAGGCCACTAGAAGACACTATATTGATTGTTTTATTGGTTTTTTTTAACTCAATATTTGCCCAATCATAAGCTACTGAATATTCAGCTCCAGTATCAAAAGCAAATTGTTTTTCTATACCATTAAATGAAACTGGAATTATAATTAAGCCTAAATCATTCCGAAAGGGAATTGTATCTTGAAACTTCTGTCCTAAGACAAGCTGAGTGAGTGAAAAAAAAGCAAAAATTAAAAACTGTATTTTCAAAGTTTGAATAGATTTTATAGACCAATATAACAAACTTGAATGTCTTAGACACTCTTCTTAGAAAAGAAAAACTTCTAATGTAATTACATTAGAAGTTTTTCTTTTCTAAGAAGAGTGTCTAAGACATTCAAGTTTGTTATATTGGTCTATAAAA
>JASBSE010000118.1 GCA_030149115.1 Winogradskyella sp.
GAAACCGTAAAAATCGGTTACTACACCCAAGGAGGCATCACAGTAAAACCAGAACAAAAAGTTATTGATGTTATCCGTCAATATGGTGATTATATTCCATTGGCAAAAGGCAGACAAATAAGTGCTCAACAGCTTTTAGAACGCTTTCTTTTTGACCGTAAAAAACAATATGATTTTGTTGAAAAACTAAGCGGTGGTGAACAAAAGCGATTGTATTTGTGTACAGTTTTAATTCAAAATCCTAATGTTTTAATTCTCGATGAGCCAACCAATGATTTAGATATAGTAACACTCAACGTACTTGAAGATTTCTTGATGGATTTTCCTGGTGTGCTTTTAGTGGTGTCTCACGACCGTTACTTTATGGATAAAATTGTAGACCATCTTTTTGTTTTTAGAGGCGAAGGCGCTATTGAAGATTTCCCAGGAAATTATTCAGATTTTAGGGCTTACGACAGCAGCCAATCAAAGCAAGTGGAAAGCACAGAGAAGGTAGACAATGCTGAAGCTGTTAAACAAAACGAAGCCACTAAACTTTCATATAACGAACAGAAAGAATACAAGAATTTAGAATCTAAAATTCGTTCGTTGGAATTAGACAAAAAGACTATGGAAGCTAAGTTTAACAATCCAGATTTATCTCAAGACGACATCAATAAACTTTCAGCAGAATTGCAAGTTATTATAGATACTATTGAAGAAAAAGAGCTTCGTTGGTTTGAATTGGCAGAAAAACTAGAAAATTAATGTCATTGCGAAGAAGACGCTTTTTGTCTGCTATGACCATCTCTTAATATGTATCAAATAAAACAATACATAAAATTCCTTTTTAAAGCCACCAATCAGCATGGTGTGCACTCTCCATTTGTATATAATTTTGTAACTAAATGTTTATATGATAAGAAGAAGTATGACGCTTACAAAGACCTTCAGAATTATAGAAAATTACTCCAAGCTTCAAAAGTAACTCTACAAATAACCGATTTAGGCGAAGGCTCAAAAACTTTAGGTAATGAAGTAAGAAAAGTGAGTCAAATGGTCTCAACGTCTAGTAGTACAAAAAAAGAAGCCAAACTATTATATAGAGTTGCTAAATATTTCAAATTAAGTTCTGTTTTAGAACTAGGCACTTCTCTCGGAGTGGGAACTTATGCTTTTGCATTGGCTAATAAAAACTCTAAAATCATTACAGTTGAAGGCTGTAAAAACACTTCAAATTTCACAGAATCAAACTTTATAGAAAACGTCTCGTTTATAAAAGGAGATTTTGCTTCAGTAATTCCAACTTTAAGAGAAAATTCTTTTGACTGCATTTACTTTGATGGCCACCACAATAAGGAAGCAACAATTCAATATTTTGAAGCACTTTTACCTAAAGCACATAACGACTCCATTTTCATTTTTGACGATATCTATTGGTCCAAAGAAATGACCGAAGCTTGGGAATATATTAAGTCTTACAGTGCAGTTACTGTTACTGTAGATTGTTTTCATTTGGGCTTTGTATTCTTCAGAAAAGAACAAGCCAAAGAACATTTTAAAATTAGATTGTAACAAGCCCACAACTTTAACGTCTTATTGGCAAACAGATTTTTAAATTCTTTATCTTGCAAAGGATTTAAGGAACCAACAGCTATTTTTATGAGCGA
>JASBSE010000601.1 GCA_030149115.1 Winogradskyella sp.
AGTTTTCAAAAAGGAATGTGACCATTTTGTACCGTTATTTGGTTTATCTCCTAAATTAGGGCCTATTGCTAATTGGGGATTAGAGATTGAAAAAAACGCTATAAAAGTGAATAATGCATTAGATTATCAAACAAATATTCCTGGAATTTTTGCCATAGGAGATGTTAATACTTATCCTGGTAAACTGAAATTAATTCTTTGTGGTTTTCATGAAGCAACTTTGATGTGTCAAGCAGCATATCAAATCATAAATCCAGGGAAACGTTATGTATTAAAATATACAACGGTAGCAGGTGTAGATGGTTTTGATGGTACGCGAAAGGAAGCGCCAAAAGCAGTTGTTAAAGCAATAGAATAAAAAATCATTTGGAAAATCAAGACGTTAATATAACAATCATTGATCGTGATGGTGTAACTCATAATATTGAAGCACCAACCGACATGGCAATGAACCTTATGGAAGTCGTTCGTTCCTACGAACTCGCTCCTGAGGGAACCATTGGTGTTTGTGGAGGTATGGCCATGTGTGCATCGTGCCAATGCTATGTGTTAAGTGATACGGAATTACCCGAAATGCAAGATGATGAAGAAGCGATGCTTTCTGAGGCTTTTTACGTTAAAGACAACTCTAGGTTAGGTTGTCAAATTCCAATTACGCCAGAATTGGAAGGTTTGGAAGTAGAGTTGGCACCTGAGAGCTAATTTTATTCTGTTTTATAGTCAATTAATGGAGTAGGACCTTCAAGAAGAACTCTCACAATTTTTAAAGTTCCACCTTCTGTAGTGGCAATCTGCCATTTAATAAGTGAAATTTTTCCATCTTCAATTTCAATACCTGTGATACTTCTTGGATGAACACAACTACCATCATTAAAAAAAGCAATATCTCCAGGCTCTGGAAAACGAGGTCTATGAGTATGGCCAACTATAGTAATAAGATTGTTATTTTCAATAATCCACTTTTTAGTTCTACGTTCTACCTTGATGAGTTCTTTGTAGTTTTTTGCGGGACTCGTAGGGTCTGCAATACCCATAACATTTAAGGGTTTCCAAAGAATACGAACCATAAAGCGA
>JASBSE010000146.1 GCA_030149115.1 Winogradskyella sp.
GCCCATTAACGAAATAGCTAATCCTTGAAAGATCGGGTCAAACAGGATAACAAACGCACCTATGACTACTGTTCCTGCAGTTAATAAAATTGGTGTTGTACGTACTGCTCCTGCTTCTATTGCGGCTTGTTTTAATGGCACACCTTCTTCTAACCTTAGATTGATAAAGTCTATGAGTAATACCGAATTACGAACCATAATTCCCGCTAACGCAATCATTCCAATAAATGATGTTGCGGTAAAAAATGCACCCATCAACCAGTGACCTAGAATAATTCCAATCATTGACAATGGTATGGCAACCATCATTACTATCGGTGCTTTAAAGTTTTGGAACCATCCTACAATTAAGATGTAGATTAAGATAATGGCTCCTAAAAAAGCTATTCCTAAGTCTCTAAATACTTCCAAGGTAATTTGCCATTCCCCATCCCATTTTACGGTGTAATCATCTTCAAATTCTGGCTGTCCCAAATACATTTCATTAATCTCGTAGCCTTGAGGTAATGGGATTGATTTTAATTTATCTTCCATTCCTAAAATAACATACGCAGGACTTTCTAATTTACCAGCCATATCTGCTAACACATAAACTACACGTTTTTGGTTTTTACGGTAAATGCTTTTAGCACTTGTAGTTTCAGTAATATCAACCAAGTCTACAATTGGCACTAAGTTACCTTGTTGCGATTTCACTTTTAATTGCGAAATATCTTGAATGGTTGACTTTTCCTTTTCATCCAAAGCCAACACCAAACCTATTTGATTTACAGCATCTTCGTCATACAACACGGTTAACGGTCTGTTAGATAATGCCATATTCATGGTATAAGCAATCTGTTTTGGTGCTACACCGTAAAGCATTGCTTTTTCTTTGTCTATAGTGAATTGAAATTCTTTTTGATCAGCTTCTACCATCCAATCGACGTCAACAACATCTTCTGTATTATTCAAAATGTTTTGAACTTCATTAGCAATTTCCATTTGTTTATCGTAATCAGGACCGTAAATTTCAGCCACTAAAGTTGATAATACTGGTGGACCTGGTGGAACTTCGACAACCTTAACATTAGCATTATATTTTGAAGCTATCTTTTGAATTTCAGGTCTTAACAACTTAGCAATATCGTGAGATTGAGCACTACGTTCTCCTTTATCGATCAAATTCACTTGTATATCTGCCATATTACTTCCACCACGTAAATCGTAGTGACGTACTAAACCGTTAAAAGTAATTGGCGCCGAAGTCCCAATATAATTTTGATAGTTAACCACTTCTGGTCGCGTTGATAAATATTGCGAAATTTCTTGAGCAACAACTGCTGTACGCTCTAAAGTTGTTCCTTCTGGCATATCAATCACTACCTGAAATTCGTTTTTGTTATCAAACGGTAACATTTTTACAACTACCGAATTGGTGAAAAACATTACCATTGTTCCCATTAACAAGATGAAAGTCAACCCTAAAAACAACCAACGTTTTGAAGAACTTTCAATTAACGGACGCTCAAATTTTTCGTAGAATTTGTAAATTAACGTATCCTCTAAAGCTTTCTTAGGTTTTTCTTCTTCGGTTGCTGAGCTTGTCGAAGTATTTTTATCTTTTTCACGCAAGAAAATATAACCTAAATATGGTGTAATAGTTAATGCAACAAATAACGACAGTATCATCGCAATAGACGCACCAATTGGCATTGGCGCCATATATGGTCCCATTAATCCAGATACAAATGCCATAGGCAATACCGATGCAATTACGGTAAACGTTGCTAAAATAGTTGGGTTACCAACTTCATTAATGGCATAAAGAGCCGCTTGTTTAAAAGGCAAACGTTTCATTTTAAAATGCCTATGCATATTTTCGGCAATGATAATGGAATCGTCTACAACAATACCTGTTACAAATACTAGTGCGAATAAAGTGATTCGGTTAAGTGTATAATCCAGCATATAGTAGCTTAACAGCGTTAATGCGAATGTAATTGGCACCGATAAAAATACGACCAATCCACCACGCCAACCCATTGCCAACATTACAACAAACGTTACCGCAATGATAGAACCAATAAGGTGTAATAGTAATTCTGATACTTTGTGAGATGCTGTTTCACCATAATTTCTAGTGATTTCTACGTGAACATCATCAGGTATTAAGGTTTTACGTAAATGCTCTACTTTATCAATGATGACATCTGCAATTTTCATCGCGTCTGCACCTTTACGTTTTGCTACCGAAATAGTTACTGCTGGATATTCTGATTTGTAATTGCTTGCTTTTTCGCTAGCTTGACCAAAACCAAGACTAACGTAATTTTGAGGCACTTCAGGACCATCAACAATTTTTGCAACTTGCTTTAAATAGATAGGCTGATTTTGCTGAACACCAACAACTAAATTTTCAACATCAGTCATCGATTCTAAAAATTTACCAGTGTTTACTACAAATTCGGTATCATTTTTATCAAAAGTTCCGCTATTTAATTGAGCGTTGTTGGCTTTAATCATTTCAGAAACCGATAAAAAGTCTAAGCCAGCACTCGCTAATTTATCCTTATCTAAAACAACACGTATTTGACGTTCTCTTCCGCCTATTTTATGTGTGATAGCAACGTCATTCACTTTTTTAATTTCGGCTTCTAATTCTTGAGCCATTTGCCCTAATTGGAAATCGTCATAATTCTCACTCCACAACGTCAACCCAAGCATTGGCACATCATCAATAGCACGTGTTTTTACTAATGGAAACGTAACGCCTTCAGGCATTTGATCCATATGCTTATTGATTTCGTTGTATAATTTCACAAAAGAACGTTCGATATCTTCACCAACATAAAACTGAACGATGACCATTCCTTGCTCTTTCATAGACGTAGAATACACATATTCTACACCTTTTATATTCGAAATTAATTGCTCTAAAGGCTTGATAACTCTAGATTCAACCTCGGTTGGACTTGCACCAGGATAACCTACAAAAATGTCAGCCATAGGCACATCAATTTGCGGCTCTTCTTCACGAGGAATTAAAAACGAGCTGTACACACCAATGACCATAAAAACAATCATTAAAAGCACTGTAAGCTTCGATGTCATAAAGACTTTGGCAATTTTTCCTGCTAAACCTTCTTTCATTTTGA
>JASBSE010000174.1 GCA_030149115.1 Winogradskyella sp.
GAAGATGTGACAAAAGTCATTAAAAACTAGCCTTAATTAGCTAACTTTGCATAACTAACTAAATCTAAACATTTACAATGCTTATAATCGGAATTGGTGGAGGAACAGGATGTGGAAAAACCACAGTTGTTAATACAATTCTTAAAGAACTTCCTGAAGGAGAAGTTGGTGTCATCTCTCAAGATTCTTACTATAAAGACACATCTCACTTAAGCTTTGAAGAACGTGTAAAAATTAATTTTGATCACCCGCGTTCTATCGATTTTGAGTTGTTAGAAAAACACCTCAAAGAACTTAAAGAAGGTAAATCTGTAAACCAACCTGTGTACTCCTTTGTAAAGCATAACAGAACCGGAGATGTTATTGTTACACAACCAAGAAAGGTAATGATTGTTGAGGGAATTCTCATTCTATCTCACCCAGAAATTAGAGATTTATTTGATATAAAAATCTTTGTACATGCAGACTCTGACGAACGTTTAATACGTCGATTAAAAAGAGATATAACGGAACGTGGGCGAGATATTGACGAAGTATTAACCAGATATCAGACAACCCTCAAACCTATGCATCAGCAATTCATTGAACCAATGAAAGAATATGCAGACATTATAATTCCAAACAACAAATACAACACAGTAGCTGTAGATATCGTTAAAACTATTATAAACGAGAGACTATAATGAAACTTCTACATAGTAAATACCTAAAACCATTTAAGAACATCTACGTTCTATTATCAGTTGTATTTATTATTTGGATGTTATTCTTTGATGCGCATTCATGGTTTTTTCATCATGAACTAAATTCTGAAATTGAAGAACGAGAATATCGAAAAGAGCATTACAAAAACGAAATCGCAAAAGACAATAAAGCTATAAAAGAACTAAGTACCGAAGAAGGTATTGAACGCGCTGCACGTGAAAATTATTACATGAAAAAAGCGGACGAAGACATCTTCATTATAGAGTACCAAGACAGTATAGCAAAACAAGATAACGATGAGTAAATCCTTATTTAAAGATTTTGAAGCTGTTTCCTCAAAAGCCTGGAAACAAAAAATACAAGTAGACCTTAAAGGCGCTGATTATAACGACACCTTAATTTGGCATACGAACGAAGGTATAGACGTTAAACCATTTTATCATTCTGATGAATTTGAAAGTTTACCAGAAACTTCAGCGAGTAAAGCCACTGAATGGAAAATCTCACAAATCATTGAGGTAGAAAATGCCAAAGAAGCTAATATAAAGGCTACAGATGCTATTGTTAGAGGTGCTGAGCACATAACATTTGTTATTAAATCTGAAGACACAAATATTAAAGATTTATTTAATCAGATTGATTTAGCTAAAACAAGCATACGTTTTAAAATGCAATTTCTTTCTTCAAAATTTATAGAGGAAAATGCTGCTGTATCTTCTTCTGGCTTAAGAGCGTATTTCGATACAGATATTATAGGACATCTTGCCAAAACAGGCAATTGGCATACAAACTTAAAAGATGATCACGAAAAATTTGATGCTATTGTAAAATCCTCGAATCAATTTTCAATAGACGCAAGTCTTTACCAAAATGCAGGTGCTAATATTGTGCAGCAATTAGCTTATAGTTTAGCACACGCCAACGAGTATCTCAACCATTTCGATAATCTATCAGGTGAAATAAAAAAATCAATAGAAGTAACTTTTAACACAGCTGTTGGCTCAAATTACTTCTTCGAGATTGCTAAACTAAGAGCACTTAGACTATTATGGCAAACTCTAGCAGCAGAATATGGTTTTAATACCAACTGCAAAATAATTGCAACACCTAGCAAGCGTAATAAAACTATTTACGATTACAACGTTAATATGCTACGCACCACAACAGAATGTATGAGCGCTGTATTAGGAGGCGCAAATGTTGTGGCCAACTTACCATACGACAGTTTGTATCACCACTCAAATGAATTTGGTAATCGTATTGCTCGCAATCAACTCTTAGTGCTTAAAAATGAAAGCTATTTCGATAAGGTTAATAATCCAGCTGATGGCGCTTATTATATTGAAAGTTTAACTGAACAATTAGCCGAAAAAGCTTTAGCTCTTTTTAAAGATATTGAAGCTAACGGAGGCTTTTTAAGTCAATTAAAAGAAGGCACAATCCAACGAAAAATTAAAGAAAGTGCTGATAAAGAACAAGCCGATTTTGATGCTGAAAAATTAATCCTTTTAGGAACAAATAAGCATCCAAATCCTGAAGATAAAATGAAAAATGATCTAGAAGTGAGTCCTTTTTTAAAGATTGAAAAACGGAAAGCCCTTATTAAACCAATAATTGAGAAAAGATTATCTGAAAATTTGGAAATCAATAGATTAAAAGAGGAACAGAACTCAATATAGACAAAACCTATAGTAGTTATTATTAATAAAAAACAAGGTTATGAGCAGAAAAAACCTTCAACATATAGAATTAAAATCTTCAGCAGAAAAAGAAAACACCTCAACAGATTTTCTAACCGCTGAAGACATTAAAGTAAAATCTAATTATTCAAAAGAAGACCTAAAAGATTTAGAACACTTA
>JASBSE010000201.1 GCA_030149115.1 Winogradskyella sp.
GCATGTATTACGTCTAATTAATTTTGATGGGAATTAAAAAGTAAGTAGTTTTGGTAGTATCAATTTAAAAATTTAAATGATGAAAAATTTAATAGCAATTCTATTTGTAGGTTTAATCAGTTTTGGATCTTTTGCTCAAGACAAGAAAGTAGCTAAGATAGAGTTTAAGACCACAGTCATCGATTACGGAACAATTGAAAAAGGTTCTGACGGTGTAAGAACATTTGAATTTACTAATACAGGAAATGCTCCTTTAGTAATTTCTAATGTAAAATCTACATGTGGATGTACAGTGCCTAAAAAGCCGAAAGACCCAATTATGCCAGGAGAAACTGGTGAAATTGAAGTAAAATATGACACTAAGAGAGTTAATCCTATTAGAAAAACTATTACTGTTTATTCTAATGCCGAAACACCAACAGTGGCTCTAAAGATTAAAGGATTAGTTATAGATCCTGATAAAACTAGTGTTTTAGACAAAAAAGAAAAAAGTATGATTGAGCAATAAAACTCAATTATCATAATAAACTAATGAGCTCTCAATCTGAGGGCTCATTTTTTTTAAAGGCATTATCCAATTTAAACCTAAAAGTTTTTACCTCTCCATAACGTTCTATTTTAAGCTTAATAGGTCTACCTGTTTTACCATGTAATATTTCATTTATTTGATTCAGTTTTAAATCATAGACCTCTTTTCCGTTTATACTTAATAATATATCTCCTACTCTTAATCCTGCAGCATAAGCATTAGACGATTTTCGCAATTCAACAATACTATACATTGGTTTTAGCAACATTCTATGACTAAAAGAGAGGTCTATTTTCACAGAATTCATTTCATCATTCAAGCTGTAACCATCAGTTTTAGGCACTTTTATATGCTCCTTTACAAACATAGTTCCATTGTGTTCTAATACTATACCACTGTTATTGTATGTAAAAGGCTTTTTATAGTAGTGGTTCTTTTTAAAATGTAATTTCCTATTAGTGTAATCCACATACAAATTAAAGCGCTTTAAAACATCACCTCCTAAACTACCATCTCTCTCTTTATATATTCTATTTGCATCTACCGAAACTGAATCAGGATAAGCTACATTGACATTTTTTAGATTAAAATCAGCTAATCGAAAACCTTTAATCTTAGACCTCTGTCCATAAACCGAGCCACTTAATCCTTTTCCGAGATAATCTCTAAAGAAAAGCGAATCATTTGGAACTATACCTTTAATCTTATCTTCAAACAACCATAAAGCATCACTACTACCTGTATCCATAAGAAGTTTTACATCTTTTGAGTCGGCACCTAACATAATTTCTCCGTCTAAATAGGGTTTATTTTTATGAATCTCAACCGGAATTGATTGCCATCGCTTCGATTTCTTTGGCTTAAAAAACTCAGGTTTATGTAATCTTATATACTTAGAACTGTAATTAATCTCAACAACAAAGTCTTTAAACACATCATACCCAATAATACCATGCACAACAACACCTAATCGTGGTGTAAAGTTTATGTCCGTATCAAAAACCACATATAAATCTTGATTACTACCAACAGCATTTCCTATTCTAAATCTATTATAACTAGACTTTAAAGCTTCTATTTTTCCATCAGCACCTAAACCATGTAAATAAAATGTCTTTGTATTTCTTAAATCTAGTGAATCATTGGCAGTTAAATTGAACAATATAGGCTTGCTAACTCCAGTATCTAAAACAAAGGATAATTCTACTCCATTAATTTCAATTGGAATGATGATAAGATTAGCTGCAAACTCAAAATCTATTTTTTCACTGACTTTATCCTTCAAAAAGAACTGACCTTGAGCAACAACAACCCAACTATTAAAGCATAAAAAGAGGAAAATTATATTTATATAAAGTCTTTTCAAAATTGATTAGATTTCACTGAATTTACAAATCTTTGCCCAACTATACATTTTCAGTGTTATTTTTTGTAGAAACTTTAAGAAATTTCAGAACTTAGCACTTTAAATTTTTAACCATGCCTAAAATTTCTGAAAAAGGTATTAATATGCCAGAGTCACCTATTAGAAAATTGGTGCCATATGCTGAAGAAGCTCATAAACAAGGAAAAACTGTATATTACCTAAACATAGGACAACCAGATATTAAAACACCTGCAGTCGCATTAGATGCTGTCAAAGTTCATTCATTAGATATTCTTGCCTATTCGAGATCTGAAGGATCTGAGGAATACAGAAAGAAAATTGCAAAATACTACTTACACAATAATATTGAAGTAACCCATAACGACATTATTGTAACCACAGGTGGTAGTGAAGCATTGTTATTTGCTTTTGGTAGTATTATGGATGAAGATGATGAAATTATTATTCCAGAACCATTTTATGCCAATTACAACGGGTTTTCAACCGCTTCTAGTGTTAAAGTCGTTCCTGTTATCTCAAAAATTGAAGACAACTTTGCTTTACCGCCAATTGAAGAATTCGAAAAATTAATCACGCCAAAAACCAAAGCGATTCTTATTTGTAATCCAGGTAACCCGACAGGTTATTTATATTCTAAAGAAGAAATAAGCAAACTAGCTGCAATTGTTAAAAAACATGATTTATTCTTAATTGCTGACGAAGTATATAGAGAGTTTGTTTATGATGGCATAGAGCACTATTCAATTCTTCAAGAACCTGGTTTAGAAGAGCATGCTATTGTTATAGATTCTGTTTCTAAGCGTTATAGCATGTGTGGTGCTCGCATTGGTTATTTGGTTTCTAAAAATAAAGACGTAATAAAAACGGCATTAAAGTTTGCGCAAGCAAGATTAAGCCCACCTACATTAGCACAAATAGCTAGTGAAGCTGCATTGCAAACTCCACAAAGCTACTTTGACGATGTTAAAGAAGAATACGTAAAACGAAGAAATACTCTAATTGAGGGTCTAGAAAATATTCCTGGTGTAAAGGTTGCTAAACCTAACGGAGCTTTTTATTGTATTGCAGAATTACCAGTTAAAAACTCAGATGATTTTGCACGTTGGCTATTAGAATCCTTTGATTATGAAAATAGCACAATAATGGTGGCGCCAGCTGCTGGCTTCTACTCTACTCCTGGTGTTGGTCGCAACCAAATTAGAATTGCATACGTATTAAATGAAAATAGTCTAAAAACTGCTGTTAAAATCTTAGAAGAAGCATTAAAAGTTTACAAAGACTAATGGTTATAGAACACAATGTTTCATTACAACCCTACAATACCTTTGGTTTAAATGCTAAGGCTAAATCGTATTGTAACATTACAAATGAAACTGCTCTTACAGAAGTTTTAAAAACTGAAATTAAGCAATCTCTATTTATTCTTGGTGGTGGAAGCAACATGCTACTCACCAAAGATATTGAAGCCTTAGTACTTCATATTAACTTAAAAGGTATTGAGGTAACAAAAGAAACTGAAGACGTTGTTTTTGTTAAAGCTATGGCTGGTGAAAACTGGCATCAATTCGTCCTATGGTGTATAAAACACAACTATGGAGGTATTGAGAATTTATCATTAATTCCTGGTAATGTTGGGACTTCTCCTATTCAAAATATAGGAGCTTATGGTGTAGAGCTAAAAGATGTATTTGAAAGTTGCGAGGCCATTAATATCAACGACCAAAGCACAAGAACTTTCACAAAAGAAGATTGCCAATTTGGGTATAGAGAATCTGTTTTTAAGCAAGAGTTAAAAGGCGAATACATAATTACAAGTGTTACTTTTAAACTAACTAGGCAAAATCACAAACTTCATACAGATTATGGAGCCATAAAACAACAACTCGAAGCATCTAATGTATCAAAGCCAACAATCAAAAATGTTTCTAATGCTGTAATAGCCATTAGACAAAGTAAATTACCAGACCCAAAAGAAATAGGTAATAGTGGTAGTTTTTTTAAAAACCCTGTTATTAATATAGAGCAATTCAAAACATTGCAATCTAATTTTCCCGATGCACCTTCATATAAAGCTTCTGATAGCATGGTAAAAGTTCCTGCTGGATGGCTTATAGAACAAGCTGGCTTCAAAGGGAAACGATTTAATGATTATGGTGTACACAAAAAGCAAGCCTTAGTATTAGTTAACTATGGTAATGCTGATGGAAGTGATATATATAAGCTAGCCGTTTTAATTCAAAAAACAATAAAGCGAATTTTTGATATCTCCATTGAAACAGAAGTAAACATTATATAAAAACAAAAGTCGTAATGAGGGTTACGACTTTTGAATTTAGAATAATCTTTTAAATGTGCTACTAACCAATCTCTATGAAAAATGATTATTCTAACTTTATATAATGAAATACTTATATTACTGTATTTAACTATATTTACGTTTGCAAATCCATTTTGGATGTTGTAAAAATCTAAAAACTAAGATTTTAACATTTTGAGCATCACACCAATTGAACAGAAAATAATAGATTTATTAGCCAAGGGAGACAAGCGTGCTTTAGATTTATTATATGAAAACTATTCTAGCAGTCTCTATGGTGTTATTTTAAAAGTCACAATAAACGAAGAAATAGCTCAAGATGCACTACAAGAAACCTTTGTAAAAGTTTGGAAAAACGCTAAAAAATACGACTCTAAAAAGGCTAAATTATTTACTTGGCTCTATCGTATTGCCAGAAACACAGCTATTGATAAATTACGAAGTCACAATATTAAATTTGAAAAGGAAGTCCAGATTGCCGATTCAAACGTATATAAGTTAGCAACGTCAGGATTAAATCAGGATGCGATTGATTTAAGAAAGCATGTTGCAACCCTGGACATAAAGTACCAAACTGTGTTAAAAGCCTTGTTTTTTGAGGGTATGACACAGCAGGAAGCGAGCGAAGAGCTTGACATTCCACTAGGTACCATAAAGTCCAGATTAAAAATTGGATTAAGAGAATTAAAGAAGATCTATAATCCATAAAATGATACAGTCATGAACAAAGAAGTACAAACATTTTTAGAATCTGGATTACTGGATAAGTACTTGATTGGAGCTACTACAGCTTCCGAAACTGTAGAGGTGGAATCGTACATTTCAAAATACCCAGAGGTAAAAGAAGAATATGATCTTTTACAGGATCAATTAGAGTTGGTAGCAAAAGCTCAGGCTATTAGACCACCTTCATATACTCTCGATGAGATTATGGATGCTATTGAT
>JASBSE010000226.1 GCA_030149115.1 Winogradskyella sp.
AGAATTTTGAAATAAATAGTTTGGTTGTTTTTTAATAAAAGTTATATATTTGCAGCCCTTTAATAGGCCACGTGGCGCAACTGAATAGCGCATCTGATTACGGCTCAGAAGGTTGCAGGTTTGAATCCTGCCGTGGTCACAGACAAAAAAGCAAGCATTTTAAATGCTTGCTTTTTTTTATGCCTCAAAGTTTTACGGTCAGATCTTTATAATAGTATTAAACCTAAGACTTCATCTTACCAGTAATGTCGTCAATTTTTAGTAAAAAGACTATTGGAGTTTCCATATTATAAATTTTACTAGAAAATTGACTTATGTAATCTAAATCTTTATGTTCTTTTTTAAGGACAAGGTTTTTAATACCTAATGAAAATTCATGCAAATAAAGCTTAGCGGTGCCACCATCAATTTCTGAGTATTGACCATGGACCATTACGGATTGCCATTTGTTATTGCTAAAAATATCTGCTACAGTAATAGAAATAGATGTTTGCTTTCGCATAGATTTAACCTTATGTCCGTTACCAGTATAACAGATTATATAATTTTCTTCGTCATTATAATAGTAGGTAATAGGAACTGTATAAGGTCTGTTTCCACTTATATAAGACAAGTAGCCTATATAATTATTTTTTAAAATTTCGGAGCACCTTTTTTGTTCTAAACTTTTAATCATGGCTATAAAATTTGTTCTATAAGTTACTAACTAAGTTGCTGCTTTTTAATGACTTTAATCATTTTTATGAATAAAAAATTTGTAACTGTTAGCTAGCTAACATTTTACATCATACACGTGTTCTAATTTTGCTGTATAAAATTTTTAAAACGATAAGCGATGATTAAAAAAACATTTTTAGGATTACTAGCATTGAGTCTTTTTGCGGTATCCTGTAGTAATGATGACGATAATAATGCGTCTACAAACTCAGAATTGACTTTAAATTTACAAGGTCTAGAGGCTTTAGGAAGTGATTATGTTTATGAAGGTTGGATAATTGTAAATGGACAACCCGTAAGTACAGGTACTTTTACAAGTGTTACCTTTCCTCAGACATTTCCAGTTGACACAGAACAGTTAGAAAGTGCAACAACATTTGTATTATCTATTGAGCCAGCAGTAGATCCAGATCCTGCGCCAGCAGCTACCAAACTATTAGCGGGGGATTTTTCTGGTAATGTTGCTAATGTTAATTCTGACAATATAGTTGTTGGGTCAGGAAGTGCAGTTTCTTCACTCGGAGCTTCAACAGGAAAATACATTCTTGCAACTCCTACAGATATGGATGATACCAATGAGTCTAGTGGTGTTTGGTTTTTAGATAATACTAATGCACCAAATCTTACGGCAGGTTTAAGTTTGCCTACTCTATCTGATGGTTGGAAATATGAAGGTTGGGTTGTGTTTGACGGTACTCCAATAAGTACAGGAACATTTACAAGTGCCGAAGCTGCAGATGATAATGCAACAACCTCTACGTTTAAGGGAGATGCAGGAAATGGTCCAGGATATCCAGGTGAGGATTACTTACAAAATGCTCCAGCAGGATTAACATTTCCAACAGACTTGAAAGGACGAACAGTTGTTATTTCTGTAGAGCCATATCCAGATAATAGCAGTGCGCCATTTACATTAAAGCCATTAGCGCATATGGTGCCAGCAAATGCTATGGATCATACAGTTATTGATATGGGAGATGGTCCTGTAGAAACGTTAATGGGATCTGTAACAAGAAACTAATGTTGAAAAAGAGAATTTACCGCTAAAGCGATAGATTAAATTGAGTTTTGAAAAGGCTGCCAGTAGGCAGTCTTTTTTTTAATCTAAAGCATTTTTGGTAACATATACACGCCAGCCTATTATAGCAAGTTGTAATTTACTAGCCTTACTCAGGTCTAATTGTCTTTTAGAGTAACTTGGGAGTATCGCTTTGTTAATTTTTGCAATAATCTTAAAGATAGATGTCTTCATTTTTATTGATTAGCAAAGAATGATTAAATCTTTTGCATGTTTACTGAGCGATAAAAATAGTAAAACTTATTCTAGAACTAAGTCTTACTCATTTTTTGATTGATTGTTTCTTGATTGATTTTTGATTAGTTGAGTTTAGAATATCGAAAAAATTATGTCGATAATCAATTTTGCTAAAGTCATCATATTTTTTTGGTTTTGAGGTTAATTATTTGTTTTAAATTCTTGATTGAGTTTTCAATATATATCGGCAACAAATATTCTTCCAAACGTTTTTATAAAAATCGACGAATTTGCATTTACATTTATAACTAAAAAAATGATATGTATTACTAAAAAATGTGACTTCTCTACATTAAAGTTTTAAAATGTAACTTTAAATGTGTTTTTGACTTACAAAATTATATGTTTGTAGAGGGTTTTTGAGTTGGTTTTTTAATTCGTAGAGCCATTTCGTCTTTAAAATCCTTAATTTTTAACTTTTCATCTTTTGAGAGTTTTATTCTATTGACATAATTGAGGTAAATATTTAACTGATTTTTCTAAATAATTTTTAATTAACATTAATAGTCTTTTTTACCATTATCTTTGGAAAAAAATAGAGTATGAAACGTTTT
>JASBSE010000227.1 GCA_030149115.1 Winogradskyella sp.
AAATGTTGGTGTTAAATTGAAAATATATTCCTCTTTAATTCTTAAATTTGCACGGATTTTTAGATAACTAATCTTTAACTTTATGTCAAAAGACATCAGAATAAAAAAAGGTTTAGATATAAAATTAGTTGGCGAAGCCGATAAAACTACCGAAAATGCTATTGTTAGTAATTTTTATTATATCAGACCAGAAGATTTCCACAGCATTATTCCAAAGCTTGTTGCAAAAGAAGGTACACATGTTAAAGCAGGTGAAACTTTGTTTTATAACAAGGATAATGAGGCAATGAAATTTGTTTCGCCAGTATCTGGTGAAGTTACAGAAGTGCAACGTGGACCAAGACGTCGTATCGACGCAATAAAAATTACTGCAGATAAAGAGCAAACTTACTTAGATCATGGTAAGTTTGATATGTCAGCTGATGCAGATAAATTGAAATCACATTTGTTAGCTTCAGGATGTTGGGCTTTTATAAAGCAACGTCCTTATGATGTGGTTGCAAATGCTGATAGCAAACCTAAGGGGATTTTTATTTCAGGTTATGCTAGTGCACCTTTGGCTGCAGACTTAGATTATACGCTTGCAGGTAAGGAGACAGAGCTTCAGGCTGCAGTAACGGCTTTATCAAAACTTACTGAGGGACAGGTTCATGTTTCTGTAGGGAGCACCAACTCTCCGTTAGCAGGTTTAAATGATGTTACAGTTCATAAAGTTTCTGGGCCACATCCATCTGGTAATGTAGGTACTTTGATTAATAAGATAGACCCTGTTAATAAAGGAGAAGTAGTTTGGACTGTAAATGCACAAGATTTAGTTATCATAGGTGAGTTATTGTTAACAGGGAAGTTTAATGCTGAGCGTATAGTAGCTCTAGCAGGATCATCTGTTAAGAAACCTAGGTATTTCAGAACAAAAATTGGTTCTGAAGTTGCTACTATGGTATACGACAATGGTGTAGACAAAGATGGTAATGACAGAATTATCTCAGGAAATGTGTTGACAGGTAAAAAAGTAGCGCCAGATGGAGCTTTAGATTACTATAGTAATGTAATCACAGTAATTCCTGAAGGTGATGATTATGAATTTTTTGGATGGAACAAACCTGTATTTAATAAGATTTCTACATCTAGAGCCTTAACCTTTTCATGGTTAAATCCTAAGAAAAAATACGATTTAGATACTAATACAAATGGCGAGCACCGTGCTTTTGTGGTAACAGGTAGTTACGAAGAAGTTTTTCCACTAGATATCTACCCAATGCAAATTTTAAAAGCATGTATGTACAGTGATTTAGATGAAATGGAAGCACTTGGTATGTATGAAGTTGCGCCAGAAGATTTTGCTTTAACAGAATTTATATGTGTGTCTAAACAACCACATCAAAAGATAATAAGAGAAGGATTAGACTTAATGCTTAAAGAAATAGGATAATGGGTTTAAAACAAAATTTACACAATTTTAAAGAGAAGAACAAAGACAAGAAGTGGCTTCCAGGTTTTAATGCCCTTTTTACGTTTTTATATATGCCAAATGAGACCACGCATAATGGTACTCATATAAAGGCGGCTGACGACCTTAAGCGTACAATGAATACTGTAATCATGGCTTTAGTACCATGCTTAATATTCGGTATGTTTAATGCAGGTTATCAACATCATTTAGCACAAGGACTTATAGAATCTGCAGATGGATTCTTTGGAACTTCTTTCTGGACATGGGATAACTTTGTTATTGGTCTTTGGAAAGTATTACCATTGGTAATAGTGTCTTACGGAGTTGGTCTTGCAGTAGAATTTATTTTTGCAATTATCAAAGGTCACGAAGTAGAAGAAGGTTACTTAGTAACAGGTATGTTAGTGCCATTAATTGTACCAGTAGATATTCCATTATGGATGTTAGCTGTAGCAGTTGTTTTTGGTGTTGTAATAGGTAAAGAAGTTTTTGGTGGTACTGGGATGAATATTCTTAACCCAGCATTAACAATCAGAGCATTTTTATTCTTTGCATATCCAACTTGGATGTCTGGTGACAAAGTTTGGGTACATGGAGCGGTAGAAAGAGACCAAGCTATTGCAGCAGGTCAGAGTTTGGATGCTATTTCTGGTGAAACCATATTGGGTAGTTTAGCTCAGAATAAAGCTGTAGGATATGAAGTTATGGATATGTTTTACGGAATTATCCCTGGTTCTGTAGGTGAGACTTCAACATTGTTAATTTTATTAGGTGGGTTATTCCTAATATTTACTAAGATTGGAAGCTGGAGAATCATGTTATCTTCAGTAATAGGGGCTTTAGTAATGGGATTAATTTTTAACGGAGTTGTTAGTTCTGGTTGGATTACTGAATCTAGTAAATTCTACGGTTTAATGAACACAGAATTCTGGCATCATCTTCTGATAGGTGGATTTGCATTTGGTACTGTGTTTATGGCTACAGATCCTGTAACGGCATCTCAAACTACTAAGGGTAAATGGATATATGGTTTCTTAGTAGGATTTATATCTATTATGATCCGTGTATTTAATCCAGCTTACCCAGAAGGTGTAATGTTAGCGATATTATTAATGAACGTTTTTGCACCAACAATTGACCATTATGTGGTACAAGGTAATGTGAAGAAAAGAATGAAACGTGTTAAAGTAAAAACAGCATAAAACATGGCAGTTAATACAGAAAAAAATTCGTACACAGTCATCTTTGCTATCGGAATGGTAGTTATAGTAGGTGTTATATTGGCAGGTTTGTTTAGTTGGACCAAGCCAATGATTACTCAAAATGAGGAAATTGAAAAGCAACAAAACATCCTTTACGCAATGGGTATTAACGAAAATGATGAGTCTAGTGCCGTTTTCGTATCTACCGATGTTGCTCCAGAAGAATTTGCTAGCAATATAAAAGAACAAATGGTTATCACAGTTGATGCTAACGGTAAGATGTTAAAGAGTCAAACACGTGATGAATACATGGCCGAAAATAATAAAGAGCCTTATTTGATTGATATTAAAAAACAAAAGTCTAACGCTAAAGCTGGTGAACCAAGACAATTACCATTATTTATAGGTGAAAAAGACGGTGAAAAAATATACGTTGCGCCTATTTATGGTAAAGGACTTTGGGATGCTATTTGGGGCTATGTAGCAATGGATGAAGATATGGTTGTACAAGGTGCTTATTTTGACCATAAAGGGGAAACTCCAGGTTTAGGTGCTAACATTAAGCAACGTTTCTTTATGGACGATTTCTATGGAGAGCATTTGTTAACTGATACTGGTGTTTTCAAAGGAATAACAGTTGCTAAAGGTAATGCTGATCCTAAGAATGAAAATAAAACAGATAATGAGGTTGATGCTATAGCTGGTGCTACAATTACTGGTGATGGTGTAACTGCAATGATAAAAAGTGATTTAAAGTTGTACGTACCTTATTTTAAATCTTTAAAAAATTAATAGAACATGGCTAAAGACAGTAAATTAATTTTAGATCCATTAGCAGATAATAACCCAATTACTATCCAGGTTCTTGGTATTTGTTCGGCATTGGCAATTACTGCAGAATTAGAGGCATCAATAGTAATGTCTATTTCTGTACTATTTGTGTTAGGTGTTGGTAATGTTGTAATCTCGTTAATGAGAAACATTATTCCTTCAAAAATTAGAATTATCGTTCAGCTAATTGTAGTTGCAACATTAGTAATCATAGTAGATTTAATTCTAAAAGCCTTCGCTTATGAATTAAGTAAAACGCTTTCCGTTTTTGTTGGACTTATAATTACTAACTGTATTATTATGGGACGTTTCGAGGCTTTTGCCTTAGGAAATGGGCCTTGGAGATCTTTCTTAGATGGTATAGGTAATGCTTTAGGTTACGGAATTATTCTTGTTATAGTAGGTTTCTTTAGAGAGTTACTAGGGTCAGGTACTTTATTAGGTTTTCCAGTTTTAGGAGACCCTATTGAAAAGACTGGTCTTTACGGTTTGGGATATGAAAATAATGGATTTATGCTATTGTCGCCAATGGCACTTATAGTTGTAGGAATCATTATTTGGGTACAACGTTCAAGAAATAAAGATTTAATAGAAGATTAATACATAGTGTTTTCCTGATAAGTTTTCAGGATTTCAAACTCATAACATATGGAACATATAGAATTATTTTTCAAATCAATATTTATAGATAACATGGTATTTGCTACATTCCTAGGAATGTGTTCTTACCTAGCTGTATCTAAAAAAGTATCTACTGCTGTTGGTCTTGGAGCTGCTGTTATCTTTGTATTAGCAATTACAGTACCTCTAAACTGGCTATTAGATCAATATATATTACAACCTGGAGCATTATCTTGGTTAGGTGATGAATATGCAGCTTACGATTTAAGCTTCTTATCATTTATTATGTTTATCGCTACTATTGCTACAATGGTACAACTTGTAGAAATTGTAGTAGAAAAGTTTTCACCTTCACTTTACAACTCATTAGGTATATTTTTACCACTTATTGCTGTAAACTGTGCCATCTTAGGTGGTTCTTTATTCATGCAATCTAGAGAAATTCCAACTTTAGGATTATCTGCAGTTTATGGAGTAGGATCTGGTATAGGTTGGTTTTTAGCAATTTTAGCTATTGCTGCAATACGTGAAAAAATTAGATATAGCAGTGTGCCACCAGCATTAAGAGGTTTAGGAATTACGTTTATAATCACTGGTTTAATGGCGATTGGTTTTATGAGTTTTGGTGGTATGTTAACAGGTGGAGATGACGAAGCAAAATCTGAAGATAAAACAGCAGCTACAGAGGTAATTAAAGAAGATGTAAAATCAGATACAGAGGTTAAAACTAACCTTAATGTAGCAGAAACACAAACAAGTAATAGATAGTATGATATCATTAGCAGCAAGTACAATCGGAACTATAGTAGCAACAGTAACTGCCTTTTTGTTGGTTACAATTATCTTAGTTGCACTATTATTATTTGTAAAACAAAAACTATCACCATCTGGTCCAGTAAAGATTACTATAAATGGTGAAAAAGAATTAGAAGTAGCTTCAGGAGGTACCCTTTTAAGTACCTTGGGAGGTCAGAAAATATTTTTACCATCTGCCTGTGGTGGTGGTGGTACTTGCATTCAGTGTGAGTGTCACGTATTATCTGGTGGTGGTGAGGCCTTACCAACAGAAACTCCACACTTTTCAAGAAAAGAATTGCAACATGGTGCACGTTTAGCGTGTCAGGTAAAAGTAAAGCAGGATATGGAAATTACCATTCCTGAAGAAATTTTTGGTATTAAAAAATGGGAAGCTGTTGTTGTACGTAACTATAACGTGGCATCTTTCATCAAGGAATTCGTTGTTGAGATTCCTGAAGATATGAATTATAAAGCAGGTGGATATATTCAGATTGAAATCCCACCATGTGAAATTAAATATTCAGATATAGATATTACAGCGCATCCAGAAGAACATGATACTCCAGATAAGTTTCAGGCAGAGTGGGATAAGTTTGGTTTATGGCCTTTAGTTATGAAGAATAACGAAACTGTTGAGCGTGCATATTCTATGGCTTCTTACCCAGCAGAGGGAAGGGAAATTATGCTTAATGTACGTATTGC
>JASBSE010000230.1 GCA_030149115.1 Winogradskyella sp.
TGACCATTGAGATTAATTTCAATCTCAACTTATATTCCTGAAAATTCGTTTTGTCAAACGTCACAATTATCTTTGGAAGTAATCTTTCAAATGGTGTTATGATTCTTAGCAAATCAATTTTTCTGTCGTTTTCATAACCTATGAAAAACTTATTAGGTTCTGCTACATAAGTTGAGGCTGACTTAAAATCAAGAGATGTATGCCGTTTCAAGGATAATAACCTAACATTTTTTTCAATCTTTTCGGCGCTAAATTTGGTTATGCTTATTCTTTTAAAATACAAAACGATTGGTTTGTGTTAATGCTTTAGCGTTGTAGGTTATAAATAGTTCTTTTGTTATGAGAGTAATTTAGTAATTATAAAACAAAAAAGATACGAGTTTAGTAAGTGGCTTCAATCAGTTGATTTTAAATAATTACAGCCCTTTTGCTATAATGACGGTATTAGTATTGTTGACATTGTCATAAAATTCTACATTAAACACTTTGGTCTTTAGATAATTTGAAATCGAAATAATTTTATCAGCTTTTGAAACTTTAACTGCCGCATTGAAAATTATGGATCCAGAGGAATTTTTTAGCGCCAAAATATTATCCCAAAATTCAAAATCTAGAAATTTATTTGGGACATCTAAATCTATATAAAGATCAACAATAATAAGGTCGAATGTTCTAGAGTGGTCTTTAACGAACTCATAGGCATCTGCACAATGAATTTTTAATGTTTCGTTCTGTTCTATATCAAATTCTATTTTGGCGATGTCTATAATTACAGGGTCAATTTCAACAGCTTCAATCAGTCCAGAATAGTTAAAGTCTTGTTGTAAGGTTTCAATGACGCTTCCTCCTCCTAATCCTAAAATTAATACTGAATTTAATTTGGAAAGATTAATCTTTTTTAAGCCAAACTTTAAAATGCGTTGCAACGAACCATAACTATAATTGGCGTTTGCTGAGTTAAGATGTTTTTTTCCGTTATACCATGTAATTTCTAGCTTTCCGCTGTATTTGGATTTGATGGTTTTGGTCACGGGATAAATGTAGCTGAGCAAACGTTTCATAATTATGTTGAAATATTAAAGAACATTTCAATTTTCAGAAATTCTATTTAGGTTGTGTTTTAAGAGAACCTAAATTTAGAGATATTTAAACTCTTATAGTTAATAGTTGTTATGATTTATTCAATTCCATGCGAAAAAGGGAATATGGATTTCCTGATGAATCTAATTAAGAGCGTCTAATAAATTGTTAACCTGAATATTATTAACCCCAATTAAAATCCCAATTGAAGTTTGTTTAAATATTTACTATTTCCAATTTTGAAGTCTATCGAGGTAAAGGTAACTCTCTACAAATTTTCTATGAGTAGAATCGGTCATTATCTCCACTAACTCAAGGGCAGAAATATAACTAGCCAAATTACCGTTAGAGGATAAAAATTTTCCATCTTTTATGTAAGTCACCAAACTATCATTCTGAACTTTTAGATTAGGATAATCTTTTTGTAATTGTGTACCACCACCAATCCAAGTCACAATTTTGTGTCCGTTGGCAATACCAGATTTACCAATTAATTGTGCTCCTCCACAATTGCTAACAGTGTAATCCGTTTCCTTGTTCTTTTCTTTTATGAAGTTTACAATATTGTTGTTATGTACCTGCGAATACATATCATAAGCGCTTGGTACAAATAAAGCTGTTAATTTCGGACAGTTTTCAAAAGTATAATCGGGAAGAATTTTAATGCCTTCTTCGGTAGTAATTGGGTTTTGAGTTTCGGCAATTGTAATTACATTAAAAATCTGTTCTCCGTTTTCCGTAGGCTTGGCAAAAACATCTGAAGTGGCAATAATTTCACTTTGTAATACTCCATTGTACATCAAAAGCCCAATGGTTGGCAATTCAGATTTAAAAGGTTTTAGGTGTTTTGTGAGTGTATCTGAACTTTGTTGGCTTTGGCTTTCAGTATTGGTTTCTTTATTATCTTGCTTATTAGAGTTACAACTCGCTATGAATACTATTAGTATAAGCAGAAGAGTATTTTTCATTCTTAAAATTTGTTTCAAATATCGTTAATTTCTATGTTGTTGGCAATGCCTCTAATATAAAAGCATTAGATGTTTACAAACGACTACAAACATTTATAAACGAAATTAAATAGGTAACTACCGAGTAAAATTTTCTAACCATCTCATCTTTGCAGTGTTGAATCATTAAAGGTTCAATTGTATTAACTGTTTAACACATAAAATTTAGAACACATGAACACATTAAAAAACAAAGTACAGTTGAT
>JASBSE010000114.1 GCA_030149115.1 Winogradskyella sp.
ATTGCTGGCATTTTATTTGGGATTGTAGGAATGATTGTCGCAATACCTGCTTACACAGCAATAAAAGTAATTTTGAAAGAGTTTTTATCTGAATACAAAATAGTAAATAAGCTCACAAAAGACTTATAGTATTAGTTTGAATAATTCAATTTTAAATACTGACATACAGGATTTTATAAATTTAAATTTAAAATCTGATATTTCCAGTTTATTACTAAAAGGAATACCTTTTGCAACTATAGACCAAAAGCTTGTAATAGAACAAATTGAAGCAAAAAAACGCTGTGAAAAAAAGCTATCCTCTTGGTTTAATACCAAAAATATTTACTACCCAAACAAGCTAAATATTGAGCAAACTTCATCAGAGATTACAGCAAAGTATAAAGGCGATTTGGTATCTGGGAAATCTTTAATAGATCTCACAGGTGGTTTTGGTGTTGATGCATACTATTTTTCAAAACAAATTGAAGTAGTAACACATTGCGAAATAAACACAGAACTTTCTGAAATTGTAAAGCATAATTACGCAACACTAAAAGCTAGTAATATTGATTGTAAAAATGAGGATGGTATTGCTGTTTTAAAACAATCTAATTCGGTTTTTGACTGGATTTATGTAGATCCTTCTCGAAGAGACGACTCTAAAAACAAGGTGTTTTTACTTTCTGACTGTGCGCCAGATGTAAAAACATTCAAAGGATTGTTTTTTAAGTATTCTAAGAACGTGATGATAAAAACATCACCATTATTGGATATTTCTGCTACAAAAAATGACTTAGAGTACGTAAAAGAACTTCATGTTGTTGCAGTTAACAATGAAGTTAAAGAACTTCTTTGGATTTTAGAACGCGATTATGAAGGCGAATTAAAGATTAAAACCATAAACCTTACAAAATCTGATAATGAAAGTTTTGATTTTAACTACAGTGAAGAATCGAAAGTTGAAGTAGAATTTTCTGAACCTCTTACTTATTTATTCGAACCTAATTCGGCAGTATTAAAGGCAGGAGCATTTAATATTTTAGCGAACACCCTTAAAGTGAATAAACTCAGTAAACACTCTCATTTGTACACGTCTAATGAGTTAATAAATTTCCCTGGAAGACGATTTGCAGTAGATAAAGTTATTCCATTTAATAAAAAAGAATTTGCTAAATCAGGTATAAATAAAGCAAATGTAACCACTCGTAATTTCCCTTTATCTGTAAACGATATCAGAAAAAAGCTGAAAATAAAAGATGGAGGGCAATCCTATCTATTTTTTACAACAGATAGGATTAACTCAAAAATTATAATTGTTTGTTCTAAAGTGATGTAGAAGTG
>JASBSE010000115.1 GCA_030149115.1 Winogradskyella sp.
TGTAGAAAAAGCGATGTATAATATTATTGCAATGGCACAAAATTCTAATGCTTTAATTTATAATCAAATCGATGAGTCTCATCGTGTAAAGGGAGTGCCTGCTTATTTAGATAGTATAATTCTCAATTTTCTCACCAATGCTATTAAGTATAGGTCCGAAAAAAGAACACCTATCATTGAGCTTACATCTTTAGTTGAAGATGATTATGTGGTTTTCAAAATTAAAGATAACGGGCTTGGCATTGATATGGATAAGTTTGGAGATAAGCTATTTCAGATGTACAAGACCTTTCATTATAACGAAGACGCTATTGGTATTGGTCTTTTTATTACTAAAAACCACATAGAATCTTTAGGTGGAAAAATCACCGTAAGTAGTAAAGTAGATAAAGGGACGGAGTTTTCAATCTATTTTCGAAAAGCATAAATTTTATCTTCAATTAAACTTTTTTCAATTGTAATAGTCTTAACAACATATTAACAATAAAAAAGTAATCATGGAAAAAATTAATGTAATTAAAAAAGGCATTTTGAGTCTTTTTGCTTTAGGGTTTGTATTCACATCGTGTAGTAACAACGAAGAGATTTCAGAAACAGAAGATTTAACTCAAGACACTACAGAAGTAAAACGTTCTGCTGAAATTGACCAAATAGATAATATTTTAGGAGACATTGTAATAGACGCTTATGAAGAACAAGAGTATACAGCAGATAGAAGTGGAGTGGGAGCAGAAGGTTCTAATGATGCATTTTATGCTAAAGATATTCCTGAATGTGTTACAATTACAGTAATCGCTCAACAAAATTATAGAGAAGTAACCTTAGATTTTGGAACAGAAGGTTGTGTTATTAATGGACACCTTATTAAAGGTCAGATAGTTTTTGATTATACAAGAGATACGGAAGCACAACAAATTATGATAAACTATAATTTGATTGATTTTTATTTTGACGCTAAAAATGTTGTGGCGAATCGTTCTATTTTGAAAGAATTATCGAATGAAAATGGTAATCCACAATTTACCCATGATTTAAGTATTACGGTAATTTGGCCAAATGGAGTACAGGCTTCTAGAGAAGGTACTAGAATTAGAGAATGGATTGAAGGGTTTGGTAGTGGTTTTTTTAGCGACAATGTGTTTGAAATTACCGGAGATTGGTCAGCTACCTTTGTGAATGGTAATACTCATACTTATGAGGTTTTAGAACCATTGAGAAGAGAAGTTGTTTGTGCGTATTTTGTAAGTGGTTCTTTTGATGTACAACGTACAAATTTTGGAGGTATTTTTGATTTTGGTGAAGGCAATTGTGATAACCAAGCTACATTTACTTTTAACAATGGAACTGAAGTGCCTATAATCTTAAATTAAAACCATAGTTTAAGTTTTATTTGAATGGAGAAAAAAAGCGAGCTAAATAGCTCGCTTTTTTTATGCTCTTAATGGTTGATTTTTTATTAAATCAATATATAGATTAATTTTTTTCTTCAAATCTTTTCTATGCGAAATAAAATCTAAGAAACCATGCTCTAATAAAAACTCGGAAGTTTGGAAACCTTCGGGTAACTCTTGCCCTGTAGTATCTCTAACAACTCTAGGACCAGCAAAACCAATTAAAGCCCCAGGTTCTGCAATATTAATATCTCCTAGCATTGCAAATGAAGCTGTGGTTCCACCTGTTGTAGGGTCTGTACATAATGAGATGTAAGGAATACCAGCATCCGCAAGTTGTGCTAACTTAGCAGAGGTTTTAGCAAGCTGCATTAATGATAAAGCAGCTTCCATCATACGTGCACCACCAGATTTACTAATAATCATAAATGGAGTCTTTTTCTTTAAGGCATAATCTGCCGCTCTTGCTATTTTTTCTCCAACAACACTTCCCATTGATCCGCCAATAAAACCGAAATCCATACAGGCAATAACCAAATCTTCTCCATTAGATTTTCCCACTGCTGTGCGTACTGCATCCTTAAGATTGGTTTTGGATTGGGCTGCTTTTAAACGGTCTGGGTATTTTTTTGTGTCAATAAACTTTAGAGGATCCTTTGATGTTAAATCGGGATCTAATTCCTTAAATTTATTATCGTCAAAAAGGATTTCAAAATATTCTTTGCTTCCAATTCTTACGTGGTAGCCGTCTTCAGGGCTAACATAAAAATTTTGCTCAAGCTCTTTGGTGTCGATGATTTTTCCTGTAGGAGATTTGTACCAAAGCCCTTTAGGAGTATCTTTTTTTTCTTCTGTAGACGTTTGGATTCCTTTATCTTTTCTTTTAAACCAAGCCATATAAATTTGATTTTTTAGACCCTTAGACAAAGCTCAGGGTTAGTTTATAATCATAGATTTAAAAAGATCTCTATAATTAATGCTATTAGTTAGTGGAAGCAAAATTACTATTAATTAATTAAACTCAAAAGAGCTTACTTAATGTAATTGTTAAAATAAACAAACCTACCAAAACTATATAATAGCTCTGATAGGTCTGAAATTTTGAAACACTTTTTATAATGTGTCTACATTGTTTAAATCTTCAAACGCTTTTTTTAAACGTTCTACAAAAGCTTGCTCACCTTTTCTTAGCCAAACTCTTGGGTCATAATATTTTTTATTTGGTACGTCATCTCCTTCAGGATTACCAATTTGGGTTTGCAAGTAATCATGATTGTCTTGTACATAATCTCTAACACCACTCAAAAATGCCCATTGCATATCAGTATCAATGTTCATTTTTATAACACCGTATCCAATAGCTTCTCTTATTTCTTCAACAGTAGAGCCAGATCCACCATGGAAAACGAAATTGATATGGTTATCACCAACATTGTATTTTTCTGTGATGTATTCCTGAGAATTTTTTAAGATTTTAGGAGTTAGTTTAACGTTACCAGGCTTATATACACCATGAACGTTTCCAAATGCAGCAGCTATAGTAAACTGATCACTAACTTTACTTAGTTCCTCATATGCATAAGCAACTTCTTCTGGTTGTGTATATAGTTTAGAAGCATCTACATCACTATTGTCTACACCATCTTCTTCACCTCCTGTAATACCGAGCTCTATCTCTAAAGTCATGCCCATTTTGCTCATACGAGCTAAGTATGTTTTACAGATTTCTATATTTTCTTCAATAGGCTCTTCAGATAAATCAATCATGTGAGAACTATATAGAGGTTTTCCGGTTTCTGCGAAATGTTTTTCACTCGCATCTAATAAACCATCAATCCATGGCAATAGTTTTTTTGCACAATGGTCTGTGTGTAAAATTACAGGAACTCCATAAGCTTCTGCCATATGGTGTACGTGTTTAGCACCTGCAATTCCGCCAGCTATAGCTCCTTTTTGGTCTTCGTTTCCTAAACCTTTTCCTGCATTAAATTGTGCACCTCCATTAGAAAATTGAATAATTACCGGAGCATTTAATGCTTTAGCTGTTTCTAAAACACCATTAATAGTGTTAGAACCAATAACATTTACTGCTGGTAGGGCAAATCCTTTTTCTTTAGCTAATTTGAAAATTTCTTGAACTTCTCTACCTGTTGCAACGCCAGGTTTGATATTGTGACTCATGATTTTATGATTGAAAATTAAATATCAAAAATACATAATTTTGGGCATTTTTTGATGTGTTTATTGGATAAAAACCGAAAACGATGTAGAAGGAATAAGGTGTTTTTAAAAAGGATAATTAATACCAATATTATATACAGCATTTCTAAAATTATAATCCCTAAACCAACGATTACCTTCGTTTTGTGATGGGTCATAAGTTTTAAAACCAGTATCGAATCTAAGAACAAAAAAGTTAAAATCGTAACGAAGTCCAAATCCAGATCCTACAGCAATATCCTCAAGAGAATTAAAGTTTGTAAACGTGGCTTTATCATCAACAACATTATCTAATACATTCCAGATGTTTCCAGCATCAACAAAAAGCGCACCTTTAAAATCTCCAAATAAACTAAATCGCTGTTCTGCACTTAGGTGAATTTTAAAGTTAGCTTCGTTAAATTCGTTAGTAGTGTTTGAACTTCCTGGCCCTAGGTTATATGCTGTCCAAGCTCTGTTGTCGTTTGGTCCGCCAGCAAAGAAACTCTTTGCAAAAGGAATACTGTTAGAGTTTCCATAAGGAATTGCTATACCAGCATAGCTTCTAAAAGCAAAAATGTTGCTATTACCTAAATCAAAATATTTAATATAGTCTATCTCTGTTTTAAAATATTGAGAAAAAGCGACACCAAAAACTTCATAATCTCCATTATCATTTTTTGAAGACCCTAAAACTTCTGAAAGGTTAGATAATAAATTGCCAGCGAGTTCTACACGCCATCTAAAAATAGAAAAGTCGTTATCAAAAATACTGGTACGTCTATTTTTTTTATAATCAAAACTAGTGGAAAGTATAAGGTTGTTCTCTGTTAAACGCTGTTTTCGTTCCTCAATATTATTTACAGTTTCAAAATCATCGTCAGCAGAGGTTAAGCTTGTGTTTCCGTCTATGACATCATTAATGAACTGATCTGCTTCGGTAGGAATACTTAAGTTATTATCTGATGGTATATAACCGATATTCTGAGCAATATTATTAAGTCTATTGTAAGAGTTTGTATATACACCAAAGTAATTGCTGGTGTTGAGGTTTTTCACAAACTGAATATTAAAAAGCTCTAACGTATTAGTTACAGTTCTAGATGGTAACCAGTTGTAGCTTAAAAGTCCTGATAAGGTTTGTTTATCTAACCCAATATTCTGTTGGCTTGTCGTAGAAATGTTTATTGCAGTGCTTGGAGACATGTACTTAGGGATAATACTGTCAGTGTTAAAAGGTGTAAATAAACGCGGTATAGTAAGCCTTACATTACCACCAAACTCATTAATATCAAAGAAACTATCGTCATCGTCACTTCCATCTTTAGAGGCTCCTATGGCAGCTATACCACTTATTTCTAAAGTTTCTGCTCCTCTAAAAATATTTCGGATTTTTAAACCAGGAGTCACAGAAAAACCAATGGTTTGGATGTTGCTTTGTGAAACATCTACATCTAGACTTAAAGCATATTTTTTTCTTGGTTCTAAATTTATGTTTGCAGTTAGTGTAGTGTCTTCAGGATTTTCTAAATACTCTATGCTTGGATACCTAAACATTTGTAGGTCATTAAGGTATCTTAATGATCTGCTTCGAGCTAAGTCGGTGTAGATATCTCCTTTGTTTATAAAAACAGCATCGGTAAGTGCTTTAGGTCTAAACCTTAACTTGTCTTTGCTGTAGAGATTGTAATTTTTGTAAACCGTAGTATCTGAAATTGCTTTATTGCGATTGTCAAAATTATCATCTGTAAAAATATTGACCTCTTTTATTTTGTATATTTTGAAAGGTTCTACTTTAGAAGAATCATCTAATCTTATAACTCTGTTTGAAATTATGAGGTCAGTATTAATTTTATGATTTGTATCAATTGTGTCAGTTTCAAATCTTATATAATCTTGGCCAAAGTAATAGAAACCTTTGTTTCTTAAGTATGTATTAATACGCTCACGTTCATCTTCATAGTTTTGATCGTCGTATTGTTCACCTTTTTTAAGAAGAGTTGCTTTAACAAATCTAGGGTAAAGAGAGTCTATTAAAGGACTGCTGATTACTGGGTTCAGTGAATCTAAGAAATAAGGTTTATTTTTAGTGACCCTATATGTTACTTGTGCTTTTTTGCTACTGTCTTTATCAACTTCAAAAGTTACCTCATTGTCAAACCAACCTTTACTGTAGTAATATTTTTTTAAGTTGGTAGCGGTCTTCTCTGTTTTGTCCTCGTTATAAATTGTAGGTGCTTCGCCTGTACGTTTTAACCAGCTATTAAAGTTTTTTCTCGCCTCTATTTCTCGGTCAAATTGTTTTTTGGATAGAAGTTTTGTTTTCCAACGTACTTTAGAAGAATCACTTAGTACTTTTTCTTGTAAAATAGAATCTATATTTGGTCTTGCTAAATTATAGACATGAAGCTTTAATGGGAAACCCAATAAACTATTCATGCCTGTATTGGTTTTTTGAAGAATAATATTGTTAACCCGCTCTTCTTTATTAACCTTATCATCTACAATAATGGTGTTTTTGGTAATTAAATGCTCACCAGATTTTACCCGTTTAACCACATCACAAGAGTTAATAATTGTAATAAAAGCTAACAACAAAACATAATGTAGTCCTTTAGAAATTTTAGATACTATTGAAGGTAGAATTTGCAAGCTTTTTAATATATGTTTTTTTGTTATTGGTTGCTATAAACAAAAATTAGTCCAAAAAAGGTTTACTTTGTATTTAATCTAAGCAAATGTAAAGACATTTTAATGGTTACAAAGCAAGAAATAAAGTTAATTAAAAGTTTAAATCAAAAAAAATACAGGCAACAGTTAGGGCTATTTACTGTTGAAGGTATAAAAGGAATTGAAGAATTCTTAAATTCTGAGTTTAAACTTCATCGTTTATACACTACAAAGCAGATTTTTAATGCATCAAAAATTGATACCATAGAAATTTCTGAAAACGATTTAAAAAAAATTACATCTTTAAAAAACCCTAATACAGCTCTGGCAATTTTTGAAATCCCGAAATCACTTAAAACAGAAGGAGATGGATTAGTTATAGCCTTAGATGATGTAAGAGACCCAGGGAATTTAGGAACAATCATTAGACTTTGTGATTGGTATGGTGTAAAAAACTTGGTTTGTAGCCAAAACACGGTTGACTGTTATAATTCTAAGGTGGTTCAGGCAACCATGGGTTCGTTAAAAAGAGTTAATATTAGCTATGTTGACCTTTTTGAATTTATTGAAAGCTACAAAGGTGAAGTTTTTGGAACTTACATGAATGGTCAAAACATTTATAATGCGGATTTGCCGAACGAAGGTATTGTTGTTTTAGGTAATGAAGCTAATGGAATTTCAGAAAAAATATCTTCACTCATATATAAAAAGTTAACCATACCACAATTTGGGCAAAGTGAAGACACAGAGAGTCTAAACGTTGCAAATGCAACAGCTATCGTACTTAGCGAATTTAGGCGACGAACTATTGAAACGTAAAGTTTATAAAGATGCCTCTGGTTTGCATTTTGGCTACATTGCCAGTCCATGGACTATTAGGGTCAGCATCTCTAACAATCTCATCATTTATAGCAAAAACTCCACGAATTGAAGGTGTGAATTTAAAATACAATAGGTACAAATCTATACCAAAACCAATCTCATAGAAATAAGTGTTTTTCTTCATTCTAAATTCTCCTGCGCTATTATCGTCTGGGTTGTCCTGATTGCTAGAAAGGTTTAATGCTGTAGAAAAACCACCAATTATAAAAGGTTTGAAATTGTTTATTCTTTTAGTTGAAACTTTTAAGAGTAAAGGAATATGAATGTAAGTAGATTTTACTTCTCTCAATAAGTCCGAATCATTATAATCTGTACCAGCAAAATAGCTTTCATTGTACATTAGGTTTCTGGTTGTAAAAAACACTCCAGGTTCTAATCTTAAGTTCATGTAATCATTAATACGCATATCACCGATTAGACCAAGATGAAATCCAAATGTGTTGTCAACTAGGATGTCATCAAGGTTTTCTTCGTAATTAAACTTAAAATCATATTGATTAAAGCCTAAAAAGTAACCCCAAGACAAGAACTTTTGATCTAAGTTGTCAATATTATTAGCTACCTTTTCCTTGGTAAATAATTGTGCAGTTGCAGATTGAAATGCTATTAAGAATGTTAAGAAAACTAAGATTTTCTTCATAATTATGCTTTAGATGCTGTGTATATAGTTGCCACACCCATAGTTTGTGGTTTATCTTCGACATTTATAAACCCAATTTTTCTCAAAATATTGTTCAATTCTTCACCATAAGGAAAAACAGAAGCCGATTCGCTCAGGTAATTATAAGCTATCTTATCTTTTGAAAACATTTTGCCGATAGTAGGTAAAATAAATTTTGAATAAATTTTGTAGCCAAACTTGTAGATTGGGTTAGTTGGCACGGAAGTTTCTAAAATAACAAAAATTCCGTTAGGCTTTAAAACTCTTAGTATTTCTGACAGCCCTTTTTCTAAATTCTCAAAATTTCTAACACCAAATGCTACTGTTATAGCGTCAAAGGTATTGTCTTCAAAAGGTAAGTTTTCAGAATCGCCAATAACCATAGAGATGATGTTCTCTAATTTTTTAGAGGTTATTTTTTTTCTGCCAACTTCCAACATGCCATTGCTAATATCTAAACCAATAATTTCTTTGGCGTTTGTAGCGGCTAGGTTAATGGCCAAATCACCAGTACCTGTTGCAATATCCAAAATGTTTTCAGGCTGTTTTTTACCAACAATTTTTACAACTTTGTTTCGCCATTTTACATCAATGCCAAAAGAAATCACTCGATTTAGTCCATCATACTCTTTAGAAATGGTGTCAAACATTTCGGTAACCTGCTCTTTTTTAGAAGCATCACTGTTTTTATATGGTTTAACTTTTTCAGCCATTAAAAAATTTTTGGCAAAAATACGTGAAATTTTTTGTTTGAAAATTCATAATTCATAAATCACAAATGAAAATTTTCCTGAAATGTTAATAGTTTGTCCTTCCTATTAAGTTTAAAGCTGTGAAACATGTTAACTTATTACTTCTTACTATATTTGTATGTTTATTTTGAATAAAACTTTAGATGAAAATAATTATCGCAGGTGCAGGAGAGGTAGGATTTCATTTGGCAAAATTATTATCCTATGAGTCGCAAGAGATAACTCTTATAGATACCAAAAAGGATAACTTAACCTATGCAGGTGAGCACCTGGATATAAAAACCATAAAAGGAGATGCTACATCAATTGCTATCTTAAGAGAGGCACGTATTGAGTCTGTAGAACTATTTATCGCAGTAACATCTTCAGAAACTACAAATATTACAGCTTGTGTATTAGCTAAGCAATTGGGTGCACAACGAACTATCGCTAGGATTTCTAATACCGAATTTATTGAGCAGAAGGATGCTATTGGTTTTTCTCAGTTTGGGATAGATGAATTGATTTCGCCAGAGTCGTTAGCGGCATCAGAGATTGAGTTATTATTAAATCAATATGGTTTTAATGATACTTATGAGTTTGAAGGTGGAGCATTAACCATGCTTGGTTTAAGACTTTCTAGAACAGCAAAATTTGTAGGAAAGACTGTAAAAGAAGCTGCAGAATTATATTCAGAATTACATTTTATTCCAATAGCAATTCAACGTTACGGAACTCAGTATACTATAATACCTCGTGGTGATACGCAGTTTAAGGAAAATGATAAGGTGGTGTTTATGACCTCAGAAGGTGGAGATGCTGAACTGTTTGAACTCTCAGGTAAAGTAAAAACTGATATTAAGAATGTAATGATTCTTGGCGGAAGTAAAATAGGTTTTAAAACTGCTAGAGACCTTTGTAAAAGTAAGTTTAACGTAAAGCTTGTTGAAAGTAGGAAAACATTAGCTGAAGATCTAGCCGATAGATTGCCCAATGCTTTGATAATCTGTGGTGATGGTAGAAATGTAGAAATTTTAGATGAAGAAAATATCAACGACATGGACGCTTTTATCTCTGTTACCGGTAATTCTGAAACTAATATAATGTCTTGCTTGTTGGCTAAATCAAAGGGAGTAAAAAAGACCATTGCTTTAGTTGAAAACATGGATTATTATCAGCTTTCACAATCCATAGGTATAGACACATTAATCAATAAAAAATTATTAGCAGCCAATAATATATTTAGATATATGAGGAAAGGTGAGGTTGTTGCCATGACAAAGCTTACCAATATGAATGCCGAGCTGCTAGAATTTGTGGTGAAACCTAACTCTAAGATTACAAATAAGATAATTAAGGACTTAAATTTCCCTAGGTCTGCTATATTTGGAGGTGTAATTAGGGATGGTGAAGGTATGATTCCGTTAGGAAGCTTTAAGATTGAAGCTGGAGACAGAGTTGTTGTGTGCTGTTTACCACGATCAATCTCTGAAGTGGAAGCCTTTTTCTCGTAAATACCATTATGTCTAGAATACGACTTAACTATAAGATCATTTTTCACTTTTTTGGACTGCTTTTGCTTTTCAATGGTGGCTTTATGATGCTTGCTACTTTAATTAGCCTTATATATAAAGACGGGGTAACTTTAAATTTATTCTTAGCAAGTTTATCTACTTTACTTCTAGGAGGTGTGGCTATGTATGCTACAAAGAACCATAGTAAAGAAATGAACAAGCGAGAAGGTTACATTGTTGTGGCCTTTGGTTGGATAGTGATGTCTCTTACAGGAACTTTACCTTACATGGCGACAGAGTCCATCCCTACTTTTACTGAAGCCTTTTTTGAAACCATGTCTGGTTATACCACAACAGGTGCAAGTATACTAAATGATATAGAAATTTTGCCTGAAGGTGTTCTGTTTTGGAGAAGTATGACACACTGGATTGGAGGTATGGGTATAATAGTACTGGCAATCGCAATTCTTCCGTTGTTAGGAGTAGGAGGAATGCAGCTTTTTGCGGCTGAAGCACCTGGTCCTGGTGGAGATAAGTTGCATCCAAGAATTACAGATACCGCAAAACGATTGTGGCTTATCTATTTTGGATACACAGTTGCAGAAACCATCCTATTACAAGTAGCAGGTATGTCATTTTTTGATGCCATTAACCATGCCCTAAGTACATTGTCAACTGGTGGTTTTTCAACCAAAAATGCTAGTGTAGCCTATTGGAATGATAATCCGGCAATTCAATACATTATTATTTTCTTTATGTTTTTGGCTGGTACTAATTTTGTGCTGAGCTATTATCTTTTTAAGGGTAAAGTTTCTAAAATAATTGAAGATGAGGAATTTAAATTATACTTCAAGTTTATCGCTATTTTTACCATAATAGCAGCTTCGTTAATATATTTTAGAGCAGATGTGTCGCAATCTACTATTGCGCATCCAATGGTTTTAGGTCAAGGTGAAAGTGCGGTAAGACATGCCTTGTTTCAAGTGTTGACAGTAATAACAACAACAGGATTTGTTTCTGCGGATTACACTATGTGGACGCCATTTTTAACCGTATTTTTCTTTGGGTTAATGTTTTTAGGCGGTTCTGCTGGTAGTACTTCTGGTGGTGTTAAGGTGGTAAGACATTTAATCTTAATAAAAAACGGATTCTTAGAATTTAAGCGCTCATTACATCCCAATGCTATTTTGCCAGTTCGTTACAATACAAAGTCAATTTCTAAAGATATTGTATTTAATGTCCTAGGATTCTTTATTCTTTATATGTTGTCTTTTATTATTGGTGCTTTGGTGTTTTCTATGTTTCAAATGGACTTTGAGTCTGCTATAGGTTTATCGGCATCAAGTTTAGGTAATGTAGGACCTGCATTAGGTGAATATGGTCCCGTGAATAATTATGCGGCATTACCACCTTTAGGCAAATGGTGGGCTTCGTTTTTAATGCTTATTGGTAGATTAGAATTGTTTACTGTACTGATAATAATGACACCTTTTTTCTGGAGAAACAGATAAAATTTAATTTTTTTTAAATTTTTTAAAATTTACCTAGCCTATAATTTTACTGCTGTTTTTGATTTTTATATACTTAAAATCAGGCTGTTGTTGTAATACTGGTTGTAACATTTTTGTTTGTGTTGCGTCATATTAGCGTAACCAATTAAAAAATTATCTATCATGGAATTAGTATTAAATCAAGAATTAGAATCTGTACCAGAACCCATTGCGGTATCTCATTACACAACAAACGGTTTGTTGAACTCTAATTACAAATCTATTGTTAAGCACAACTTTAGCAAGTCTACTACAAAATCTGTTTTTGGAATTAGACAACGTATTAAGTCTTCGCAGCTTTGTAAAGTAGATCATGTTGCAGCCATTTTAAAATTGTCTGTATTTGTTATAGCTTTAATCGCTATTTTCTAAAATATACTTACGTTATTTCCTGAACTCTAACTGACATTTATGTCTTTTATATCGTGCGCTATTACAAGCGAACAAACTATCTTTTATCTAAATATTAAAATTTAAATTCAATAATTATGGGTTTTGGTGGGTCTGTACAAGCAATGATAACAACTCTTAAGAACAACGAAAAGATGCGTTCTAAAAGAGGTGATTTCAAGAGAACAGTACATAGCTCTGGATATAGCAAACAAAAACCAGAGTATGATTTCCCAGAGGCTACACCACAAATGCTTAATGAGATAAAAGAAAGATTGCAAAAAGAGCGTAAGAGACGTACTTATAAAGTTGTTGCTTTAACAATTATCTTGTTTTTAGGATTAGCTTATTTAGTTTATGTAGAATTAAAATAATACTCATTATGCCTCTAGCAGAATCAATGATAAGCTCTCTTAAGAGTAATAAAAGTGTTATGCTTGATAAGTCTAAACGCTTTAGAAAGACGCTTGGAGGTTATAATAAAAATCGAAAAGGGAATTTTGATTTCCCTGAAGCAACACCAGAAATTCTGCTTGAAATAAGGAAAAAGTTAAAGAGAGAACAACAAATACTATGGTTAAAAATTAGTATAGTCTCAATTATAATAATAACGCCTTTGGTTTGGATGCTATTGGCATCATAAAAAAAAGCTATAATTCATCATTCAGAATTATAGCTTTTTTAAAATGTTATATGTAAGGTTTAGCTTAGAGCTTCCTTAATTCTTTTAATAGCTTCTATAATTTGTTCTTGAGAAGCGGCATAAGAAATACGAATACAGTCAGGGTTTCCAAAAGCTTCACCAGTTACTGTGGCTACAAGCGCTTCTTCTAATAAGAATAAAGACATGTCTGTAGCATTGTTTATAGTCTTTCCTTTTACGGTCTTCCCAAAATAAGCAGATACGTTAGGAAATACATAAAAAGCACCTTCAGGTTCATTGGTTTTAAAACCATCAATACCATCAAGCAGTTCTAGGATTAATTTACGACGTTCTTTAAACTCGTCGATCATATACTTTATGCGTGATGGATCAGCCTCCAAAGCAGAAATGACAGCACGCTGAGCAATACAATTTGCACCACTTGTTACCTGACCTTGCATTTTGTTACAAGCTCTGGCAATCCAGTCTGGTGCACCAATATAACCGATTCTCCAGCCAGTCATAGCAAAGGCTTTAGAAACACCATTTATGGTTATCGTTCTGTCGTACATATCTTCAAACTGAGCCATGCTATGGTGTCCACCAATAAAATTAATATGCTCATAGATTTCGTCAGAAGCTACGTATATGTTTGGGTATTTTTGTAGCACATCTGCAATAGCTCTTAACTCTTCTTCACTATATACAGAACCACTTGGGTTGCAAGGGGAACTGTACCAAAGCATTTTGGTTTTTGGAGTGATAGCAGCTTCAAGTTGCTCTGCAGTCATTTTAAAATCGTTAGAAATATCTGTTTTTACTTCAACAGGAACACCTCCGTTAAGCTTTACAATATCAGCATAACTTACCCAATAAGGACATGGTAAAATAACTTCATCTCCATCATTAAGCATTACAGAGGCAATATTAAATAATGATTGCTTAGCACCTGTAGAGACTACTATCTGAGATCTTGAGTAATCTAGTCCATTATCACGTTTAAACTTTGTTATAATGGCATCTTTTAATTCTACATAGCCATCAACAGGTGTGTAGCTGTTATAATTGTCATTTACAGCTTTTATAGCTGCGTCCTTTACAAAATCTGGTGTATTAAAATCTGGTTCACCCAGGCTTAATCCAATAATGTCTTTACCCTCTGCTCTTAGTTCTCTGGCTTTTGCTGCCATAGCAAGGGTTGCTGAAGTCGATAGATTGTTAATTCTATCAGAAAGTTGGTTCATGTGTTAGTTATAATAGAATTATGCTTGCATTGCTGGTCGCGTTCCCATTTCTTTCAAAAATCTAAAATGCGCAGCAATTGCTTTTCTTGTGGTTTCGTATTCTTTATAAGGTAAATTAAACTCTTTAGCAGTGTCCTTTACAATTTTAGCAATTTTTCCATAGTGAATATGGCTTATATTTGGAAAAATATGATGCTCTACTTGGTGATTTAAACCACCAGTATACCAGTTTACTAACCAATTTTTAGCACCAAAGTTAACAGTAGTTTTAAGCTGGTGAATTGCCCAAGTATTTTTCATAGTGCCATCTTTTTCTGGCATTGGCATTTCAGCTTCATCCATAACATGTGCCAATTGAAAAACAACACTAAGTATAAGGCCAGCAACATAGTGCATAATAAAAAAGCCAATTAAAACCTCGTACCAAGCTAAGTCAGTTAATAGAATCGGTAAAACGATCCACATAGCAACATAAACCAACTTAGAGATTACCAACTTACTCCAGTTAACAATCGGATTTGGAAACTTACCGTAAGACAACTTTCGCTTCATATAGCGTTTCATTTGCTGAAAATCAGTAGTAATTGCCCAGTTGATTGTAAGCAATCCATAAAGGAAAATAGAATAGTAATGTTGAAATTTATGGTGCTTACGCCATTCAGCATGTTCTGAGAATCTAAGAATTCTTCCTGCTTCTAAATCTTCATCATGCCCATGAATATTTGTGTACGTATGATGAAGTACATTATGTTGTACCTGCCAGTTATAAACATTTCCTGCTAAGATGTAGATACTACTTCCCATTAGGCGGTTTACCCATTCTTTGTTAGAAAATGCACCATGATTACCATCGTGCATTACATTCATACCAACTCCAGCCATACCAATACCCATAACTACAGTTAAAAGCAGTTGTGCCCAAGTAGGAATGTCTAAGGTAATTAGCAAAAAGTATGGAGTTAGAAAGATAGCAAACATAACAACTGTTTTTATCCAAAGTTGCCAGTTACCAGTTCTTTTAATATTGTTTTCTTTAAAGTAGTTGTTAACACGTTTGTTTAGAGTTCTAAAGAACTTTGCCGAGTCAACACGAGAGAATGATAAGGTTTGTTGAGCCATAAATCAATTTTTTTATCTTTATATCTATAACGAAAAGGGATTAGATTCATTATAAGTTGCAAAGATAATTAATAAATAAAATGAAGCCTTATGCTAAGGCGTTAATTTATACACACTAAAATAGTTATTTTTGCACAAATTATAATTGATGGATTTAATTCTTAAATATTTCCCTAACCTTTCAGAGCAACAAATAGAGCAATTTTCAGCTCTAGAAGAGCTTTATAAAGACTGGAACTCAAAGATTAATGTGGTATCTAGAAAAGATATTGACGAGCTGTACCTAAGACATGTTCTACATTCTTTAGGTATTGCGAAAGTTATTGATTTTGTAGATGGTACATCAATCTTAGATGTTGGAACAGGTGGCGGATTTCCTGGAGTGCCCTTAGCTATTATGTTTCCTAATTGCCAATTTCATTTGGTAGATAGTATTAATAAAAAATTAAAAGTTATCAATGCAGTTAGCGAGGCTATTGGTTTAACTAATGTAAGAACAACACATAGTAGAGTAGAGGCTATCAATGAAACCTACGATTTTATTGTGAGTAGAGCTGTAACAGCAATGCCAGAGTTCACAAAATGGGTAAAGGGTAAAACTGCTAAAAAGCAACGAAATGAATTAAAGAATGGGATTTTGTATCTAAAAGGCGGTGATTTAACCGAAGAGCTAAAACAATATACCACAGTTAAAGCCTTTCTCTTGTCAGATTATTTTGAAGAAGATTTTTTTGAAACTAAAAAAGTGATTCATTTACCACTTAAACACAGTTAAATAAAAAAGCGCTTCGTACGGAAGCGCTTTTTTTTATGTATTGTAATTAGATTAATTAGCAACAAACTTAGTTGTGAACCTAGAATTGTTTTCTGAGATCACATTCAATATGTAAAATCCTGAAGCTAGATTTACGGGAATTGTAGTTCTGCTATTTAATAATATTGAAGTATTGTAAACCACCTTGCCTGAAACGTCAACAATTTCTATGGATGCATTAGATTTAGTATTTGAAAGAAGCACTAATTCATCTTTTACAGGGTTACTTTCAAGTTGAAAAATAATTGCATCATTCTCTAAAATTCCTAATGGTGGAGTCAATATTTCAGTTAATGCGAAATTAACATTGTCTTCTGTTAATTGTGTATGAGGCTCGTTGTCGTCTGGTAAAAATGTATTATCAAAAGGTGTGATGTTTGTTGTTCCACGACCTGCTAGATTAATATCATGATGCCAATCTATTTCATCGTCCGTAATCTCTAATGCCAATCCACTTACAGAAGGAATAAAACTAAATTTATCTATTTGTAAAGCGTTTACAAAATCTCCAGCGGTACCACCTCCTGAAGCTATATCACCAGTTAAAGCTGCTAAATCAAAAAGTCCACCTGGAGCCGAATCTACACCATCGGAATATGAAAATGATTGACTACTAGCTTCAGAGCCTTCTACCTCAAACCCAAAAATAGAAATGCCAATATCACTAACAGTGGATGTTATGTTTGCAGCTGGTGTAAAGTTTATTTCTACATCAACAGTTGCTGTAAAGCTACCTGCAGGAACGTTAAAACTTGTATTAATTACAGAGTAGCTATTTGTAACCGTTGGACCACTGCTGCCCATTGCAAAATAAGAACTACCAATACCACTTCCATTAATTATAGCGACGTTTCTAGTGTTTTCAGGAAAACCAGAAAGATTAAAACTGTTGATATTGCTTTTAAATTGAGTTCTAAAAGGATGAGCTTGTGGCAAGGTTAGAGTTGGATCAAAATTTACGGCACTACCAGATTGAAGATGCGCTTCAAAATGATCAACCAGTAATTGTCTTGCGGCAGGAGATTTTAAAAACGAATCTATAAGAGGTTGTACTTCGGCAATTGGTTGCGTACCATTGTAAGCAAGGAAATTCAATTGGTGTTGCAAGCCAATTGGAACATTAGCGCCATGATGAGGCGAATCAAAAGACATATATAGTCTTGTGTCAGCATCTAGCATGTTCGCTTCCATATAATTTAAGGCATAACGAGATATTAGTCCACCCATACTTGGACCAATAATGACGTTTTGTTCTGGGTTGTTACCAGCTTTTGCAGTATTAATAATGTCTAATAGCTCTATAAGTAACATGGCATTACGCTCTATAAAATCGGTACCGCCATCCACTGTTGCACCATCAGCTGCTCTTACATAAACAGGGAAGTTTAAGATAATAACATCAAAACCTTCTGCTCTTACTAAATCAGCCAAGTTTTGTGAACCAGAACTGCCAGTAAAATCCAATAAACTGTACAGTCCAGCGATATCTCTAGAGTCACCTGGATCAAAGCCGTCAACCACAATGATAGGTTTATCCAACACATTGTCAGAACTTAAAAACATCTGGTACTCTCCTTCACCAGGATAATTGGTCGCCTCACCATAAGCCGATAAATCGGGAGTAATATTAGATGTGAAAGACGTTTGGGCTAAAAATAAAGTGGGAAAAATCAAAAGAATGAAAATGTAGAGTTTCTTCATATTGAGGGAGTTTTTGGTTTTAGACTCAAAAGATACAAAGTTTCAAAAGGGCATAGTTAAATTTTGCGTTATTTTCTATTAAGAGCAAAAAAAATCCTTAAAAACACATTGCTTTTAAGGATTTGTAATTCAGTTTGTTATATCGATTATCCTAAGAAAGGGTATCTGTAGTCTGTTGGAGTTACAAATGTTTCTTTTATTAGTCTAGGAGATACCCAACGTAATAGGTTTTGAGCACTACCAGCTTTATCATTTGTTCCAGAAGCTCTGGCACCACCAAATGGCTGCTGACCAACAACAGCTCCTGTAGGTTTGTCATTAATATAGAAGTTTCCGGCAGCGTTTTGTAACGCTTTTGTAGCTTCTTCAACAGCGTATCTGTCGGTAGATAGAATAGCACCAGTTAGAGCGTATTCGCTTGTTTCGTCAACAAGTTTTAAAGTTTCTGAATAAGCATCATCTTCGTATACATAGATTGTAATTACTGGGCCAAATAACTCAGTACACATTGTTGTGTATTTAGGATTTGTAGTTACAATAACTGTTGGTTCTATAAAGTAACCTTTAGATTTATCGTAATTTCCACCAGCAATAATTTCAGCATCACTATCAGCTTTTGCTTGGTCTATATATTTAGCTAATTTATCAAATGAACCTTCGTGGATTACTGCAGTGATAAAGTTGCTCATGTCTTCAGGAGAACCCATTTTGAATGAAGCAAGATCTTCTAAAACATAGTTTTTAACATCTGCCCAAATACCTTTTGGAATGTATGCTCTAGATGCAGCACTACATTTTTGACCTTGAAATTCAAAAGCACCACGAGAAATAGCTGTTGCTACTTGCTTAGCATTAGCAGATTTGTGAGCTACGATGAAATCTTTTCCTCCTGTTTCACCAACAATTCTTGGATATGTTTTGTAGTTGTGAATGTTCTCACCAATTTGTTTCCACAATTCTTTAAATATAAATGTGGAACCTGTGAAGTGTAAACCAGAAAAATCTGGACTAGCTAAAACAGTATTTGTAATCATTTCAGGATCTCCAAATACAACATTAATTACACCATCTGGTACACCAGCTTCTTTAAATACATCCATAATTACTTTAGCAGAATATACTTGGCTATCACTTGGTTTCCAAACGACAACATTACCCATTAATGCCATACAAGCAGGTAAGTTACCAGCAATAGCGGTAAAGTTAAAAGGTGTTACAGCATAAGTGAAGCCTTCAAGTGGGCGATATTCTACACGGTTCCAAGCATCGCTTGTGCTTTCTGGTTGCTCCATATAAATGTCAGTCATAAACTGAACATTGAAACGTAAAAAGTCTATAAGCTCACATGCAGAATCAATCTCTGCTTGGTGGATTGTTTTAGACTGTGCAATCATAGTTGCAGCATTAATTTTTGCTCTGTAAGGACCAGCAATTAATTCTGCAGCTTTAAGAAAAATACCAGCACGTTGTTCCCAAGGTAATTGAGACCAAGTCTTACGAGCCTCTAATGCTGTAGCAATAGCTTCCTCAACATGAGATTGCTCTGCCACATGGTATTCGCCAACGATGTGTTGGTGATCGTGAGGAGGAGACATGGTTCTGGTGTTTCCAGTTTTTATATCTTTTCCATTAATATATAAAGGGACTTCTACTTTGCTGTTAAACATAGCTTTGTAAGTTTCGGCTACAGCGTTGCGCTCTGGTGAACCTGGTGCATAAGACTTTACGGGCTCATTAACCGCTACAGGTACATTAAAGAATCCTTTTGACATAATATGATTGTTTTTGTTTAAATTTTGAAAGTGCAAAGGTACAATTTTTAAAGTAGAAAGTTGGTTTCAAACGTTATAGTTCTGTGAAACTTAAAAGCATAATTTTTTGTAAGTTGCTGTCTAAATTATCAACAAAGAAGCATGTTGAAAAATGATGCCTTTATTTTAACCCTTGCTTATCCTGAAACTATTGTGTCTCATGCAGACGAATGGTATTCTAAGTATTTAAAATACCTTTCAATCGGAAATAAAAATCATGTCAGAGCTGGGCATGCAGCTATGGTTTTAATTCATAAGGAAACAGGTGTTTTAGAATATCATGATTTTGGAAGATACATCACCTCAGAACCCAATGGACGAGTAAGAGGACGAGAGACTGACTTTGAGTTGCACTTTCCCATTAAAGCAAAAGTTGAAGGTGATACAATTAAAAACTTAGATGAAATTCTTGAGTTTTTAGCAATGAATCCAAAATTGACGCATGGTGATGGTCTTTTGTATGCATCGGTTTGTAATGCCGTGAATTATGAGTCAGCCCGAAATCATATTGATACCATGCAAGCTAAAGGCTTTATTAGGTACGCGGCTTTTATAAAAGAGGCTTGTAATTGTGCTAGGTTTGTAACTGATGCATTAATAGCAGGTGTTTTAGATGTGAAAATTAAGAGACAACTACTGCGATCTAAATGGTTCACGCCAAGTACCATTGGCAACGTTGTTATTGCAGATACCGAAGATTTTGTCTATTTGGTAAATGAAAAAGGTGTTATATCTGAATTTAAATCTACAGTTAGTAGAGAAAATAGAAGGTTGTTTTTAGATAGGCTTAAAGGCTATAATCCAAGCTTAGTTGGAACGCTAAAACCGAAACATAATGAGGTTAAGGAAGAACATGCACAATGGTTGAGTGGTATTGCTGCAGGTGCCTGGTTTGAATTACACGATTTAGGACACGATTCTGAGTTTCGTTTTAGAAGGATTTCACCTTATGGGAATATGGACTGTGATGGCATTTACAAAGTGAATGATGATAGCTTTGATATTTCTAAGGACTATCAGTTTATTCATTACTCTAATTGTTTGTTTTTTAATGTGGAACAAGAAGGTAAAGTGTATAGATTTAATCTTCTAAAAAATTATATTTCAGATTGAGTATAATCGAAACCTAATTAAGTGCAAAAGGAGCACTCAATTTAAAAGAAGGAATATATACTTTAAACTTACTAGCTTTTGTAAAGTTTACCATATTATAATGGCCTTGCATAGCGCCAAAAGGGGAGGTTAGCAGGCAACCAGAATTATAAGTGTGTTTCTCACCTGGTTTAAGAACAGGTTTTTTTCCAATAACACCTTCACCTTCAATAATCTCTTCGTTATTAAGGGCGTCAAGGATTTTCCAGTGGCGAGAATGTAACTGAACAGAATCTTTACTTTGGTTTTCAATAGTTACCTTATAGCCAAAAGCAAAATGCACTTTATAATTTTTATAAAAAGTGCCTTCAAAATTGGTTTCGACTGAAATTTTAATGCCGCTTGTAACTTGTTGTACCATAGATTTTTTGAGCGTTGTACTTGCTAAAATAAGATAAAATTTTAATCAAGTCGTAAATTTTAAGTTAAGTCGTAGGTATTTTTAACATTTTTTCGTCTACATAGGCCTCCAAAGTTCTAAAAAAGGCTGAAATGTCTGCTTTTTCCAAGACACTATTTATGGTTACCATTCGTACAAATTTTTCGTTTTTATAAGAACCAAAACCTACCATAAGTTGTGCGTCTTCATATAGCGCAGTACATAACTCTTTTGGGTCTATGTCTTTATAGTTAAAGCAAACTGAAATAGAATCACTAAAACTGTACAGCTTGTAATCTTTGTGATTTTGAATATAATCTCTGGCGACTTCAGCCATTTCAAACTGCTTGTCAACAATTTTCTCTAATCCTTTGGTGCCAACGGATTTCCATAAAGTCCAAATTTTAAGAGCATCATTGCGTCTGCCACATTGCATTGATGTTTTGCCTAGGTTAAAATCATCTCCATCGGTTTGATATAAATAATCGGCTTCGTTAGAAAATGAATGGTGCAGCTGTTCAGGATGTTTTGTAACTATAATAGAGCAACTTAAAGGTGTACCAAGCATTTTATGTGCGTTAACACTAAACGAATCGGAGTTTTCGAGACCATTTACTAAATGTTTGTATTTTTTGCTAAAGATAACACTGCCACAATATGCACCATCAACATGAAGCCAAAGGTTGTAATTTTTGCATATAGTACTTAATGTTGAAATATCATCAAAAGCGCCCAACACAGTTGTACCTGCAGTAGCATTTACAAAGAATGGTATGTGGTTGTTTTTTAGGTCCTCCTTAATCAAAGTTTCTAAATGACTGGCGAGCATCTCGCCTTTGTGGTTGGTATTAACAAGACGTACCTGCTCGCGTCCAATACCAGTTAAGGCTGCATTTTTTGCTATGGAATAATGGGATTCGGCAGAGGTATATACAATCATTTTTGAGGTAAGACCTTTAGCTCTAATAGATTCATTCTTAGCATCTCTAGCCATAATAAGTGCCATCATATTACTCATAGAGCCACCTGGTGCAAAAGTACCATCGCTATTTTCTGGATATCCTGCTAGTTCAGAGATATTTTTGAGAACTTGTTTTTCTATGCCAACTTGTGGTCCTGCTACCTTGTAAGTATACATGCTGTTGTTGAGCATTACGGCTAATAAATCACCTAAAGTTGCTTTTCCGATTCTTCCTCCAAAGAGTTGATTAAAAAAGGATTTTGAAGCTGTTTTGGGTGTGCTTTTTATGATGCTTTTTAGGTTGTTAATCAAAGCCTCATCAACCATACCTTCATCATCTAATGATAAGTCTAATGCATCATATAAATTAGACGTGGGAATTTGTTTGGCTACAGGTTGTTTATATTCTTCAGCTAATAACTGCTCAGCGAGTTCTATAAAAATATTGAGGTCTTTTTGCATTAGATTGATTTCAAAATTTTGCTTAGGCTAAATTTATTCCTATTTTTCGGTATTAAAGAATTATTTCTCTAAATATTGAATACTCAGGAACATATTCATGCACTTATCGATGTATTGTCGCATTCTTCTAAAGAAGATTACACGGACATTTTGTTAAATTTTAATTTTCAGGATATAGACTTTTCTGAAATAGAAAATTGGAAAACCCATAGTTATACAAGAAACTGTTTTTATAAGGATGAAAATTTTGAGCTCATTTTAATTTGTTGGGATAAAGGACAAAAAACGGCTATTCACAATCATAATGGTGAAGAATGTTGGGTCTACCTATTAGAAGGTGAGTTAGAGGAAGATTTCTATGAGTTGGATGATTCTGGTCAATTAGAATATAAATCATCTCAGATTCTACGACCAAATGAAATCACTAAATCTGAAGGACATGATGGATTTCATAGATTAAGAAATAGTTCTAAAAGTAGAGCGTTAAGTCTTCATGTGTACGCGAAGCCAATAGCGCAAAGTCTTAC
>JASBSE010000117.1 GCA_030149115.1 Winogradskyella sp.
ATGGTACGTCACAACTACTCCGGTCTGTGCTCCTATCACCTCTGCATCTCGATCACTCAAGGTAAACTCTACAAACCCATCTAAATCATCATCACACTCCTCTAAGGCTATTGGCATATTTGCTACCGGATTACCTAAAACTTCTAATAATAGAGGGGTTACAGCGTAGCATTCAGCATTATTGTTGTCCTCTAATCGAGCATAAACTGTTTGGTTATTTGGTGCTACATTATTGTATGGAGATGTTAATGGATCTATATCGTCTTCAGCATCTGTCTCGGTTAAGTGATAAGTTACACTTACACTATCAGGATCATTTGTTGCGATAACCTCTGTATCTCTATCTGTTAAGGTGAATGTTCCTATACCATCTATCACATCACCATCACAAACTTGTATTGGCGTTATCATATTTCCTATTGTAAGACCTGAGAATAAAAGCTGAAATGATGTAGTATCAAAACACTCTTGTGAAGCATCAGCTATACGAACCCAAATGGTTTGAGGGTCAGAAGTATTGGTGTAATTTGTTGGTAAAGCTCCAACATTATCAATAGCATCTTGTTCTGTAAGATGATAGGAAATTACAAAATCATCAGGGTTTTGATCTCCTAATACATCATCATCATTTTCAGATAAATCAAATTCAGCTGAAGCATCAGCATCGCAAACAGATAAGTTTGGTGGTACATTAGCTATAGGACTTGGTCTAAACTCTACAAAAATACTGTCTGATGTTTCGCAACCAGGTGCAAAGACTACATTAACAAAATAATACCCTTCATCCGTTATATCAATTGTAGAACTCGTCTCGCCGTTAATAACAGTAGCATCATTTAAATCATTAGAATCTGGAGAATAATACCATGTATGCGTTGCTGACGGTGCTTCTGTATCTAAAGTAATTGAATTACCACCACACTCTGCAGTCCCAGCGGCAATTGTTATGTCATCACCTAAACTACCCCCTAAATTAAAACTCCCTGCTTCTAAAAATATAGCTGAATCCCAAATAGAGTCGCCTTCATCAGCAACAACTAGTTTTATCTCATACGTTGTATTTGGAATAACAGCAGCAGTTGCCGTTAAAACGATTGTACGCCCACCATAATTAGTATCACCTAACTCATATCCTTCGAAAAAAGCAGGATTATCAGTACAAGTACCAGAATTATTAATATTGGTTACACTTACAGGTGTACCATCAGGCAAAACGGCCAAATTAGTATATGCTGTTGTTCCTACTTCACGCAATAAAAAAGCAAAAGCATCAGCAAAACTACATTCAGTACTACCATCATATTCTTCAGAGAACATGATATAACGGAAACTTATAGTATTTGATGTAGGAACAAAATTGAATTTAACATAGGTTGCGTCATTAGAGTTAAAACTTGGATCTGCAGGTAAGAATAAAGCTTCTAATTCTGCATCACCGCCTAAACCTAGATTTGTTGATGCTGTTGTTCCTGGCCCATCATCTTGATTACCTCCTTCATATGCTCTACCAGTAGAGAGTACAATTCCTTCTTCGAAAGGAAAATTAGATGCTCCACCTCTTGTAAAATATCCGTAACTTTTGGTTTGAAGAGCGTTTGGCGCACCACTAACTTGCACCTCAAAATTATCAACACCTGAACACCCACCTGAAACTAAAACATTCTCTATCAACTGTTCTAAGTTAAATGAAGATTCTGGATATGCTGAATTATTTATAGTAACAATTGGTTCTAATACATTGACAAAAAATGTTACACTTTCTTCACAACCAATAGGGTTATCATCTTGTACCGTTAATGTTACTAAATACGTACCTGGCGTGGTATAAGTATTTGAAACATTTGTCCCTGTCCCAACATTACCATCACCAAAACTCCATGAGTATGTCGCATTTGTGCCATCTACGGAAAATGAAGCACCACCAACAAAATCAACTGTTTCACCTGGTAAAACCTCAACAACATTTGGAGAAATTTCTGCAGGTGTTGTACTTACAACTTCTGGTATTATTGTTTGACATGAAACTGCACATGTAATATTTGCTTCCCAGCCAGTTGTATTTAGAGAACCATTAGAAGTGAAGGTTACAGTTAAACATCCAGATGTATTACCAGCTGATGCTATTATTGTACCTGGAGAAGCCACACCAGAATATGTACCTATAATAGGTGCAGTAGTATCATCACCATCATAAATGGTTAAAATATCTGTATTCAACTGTGTGTTAAAATCAATAAAATCTAGAATAATAAACTCATCGGCATTCGGCGCACAAATTGTGGTTGTGAAATTTTCATCATTTCCATAATTACCAAACTCGCCTCCTGAATCAAAAAACCTATCAGGTTCACAACGTGTAAATGTTCCATCTTGCATCGAGACATCTTGAGAATATCCAAGAGCCGAGATTATCAATGTGGTTAAAATTAATATCTTTTTCATAGTTAGCCAGGATTCATTTAAAAACACATTAAAATGTAATCGATTTAACATTTTATGCTTCGTTTTTACAAATGAGGACGAAATTTAATCAAATAAAATGAATTGACTTAAGAAATTAGTTACAAAACATTATATACAGGATTAACGTTTCATGTTGATATTTCATATTTTTGCATAAAAAAGATGCCTAAGACAAAAATAACAATAGTTCCTACCTCAAATGAAACCATTATAAAATTTGAAGCTGATCGATTTTTAACCAATCACAATAGCTTTGAATTTAATAACATTGACGACGCTAAAGATTCCCCTTTAGCCCAACAATTATTCTACTTGCCGTTTGTTAAAAAAGTATACATAGCATCCAACTTTGTTGCTATTGAACGCTACAACATTGTAGCATGGGCCGATGTGCAGGATGAAGTGGCTGAACAAATAGAAGACTACCTTTCTAACGACGGAATAATAGTTACCGAAGATGCCATAAAACCCAAAGCCGCAGTTACGGTTTACGCAGAGAGCACCCCTAACCCAAGCGTACTAAAATTTGTATGCAACAAGGTTTTGGTTCCAAATGTTTACGAATTCACCACTATTGAAGAAGCAAAACCTTCTCCATTAGCAACCGCTTTATTTCAATTCCCTTTTGTAAAGAATGTGTTCATGGAAAAAAACTTTATTTCTATTACAAAGTTTGACATTATTGAATGGGAAGAAATAACACTCCAACTCAGAGAGTTTTTAAAATCTTATGTTGAAGAAGGTAAAACCATTCTCAATGATGATGCTCCAAAAAAACTTAATAAAACAGATGAGGCTATTGAGCAAAAGTTTGAAGCTTTAGACGACACTTCAAAAAATATTGTGAATATTCTAGAAGAATACGTTAAACCTGCGGTAGCAAGTGATGGAGGTAATATAGAATTCCGATCTTATGATGAGCAAACAAAAAAAGTTGAAGTTTTACTGCAAGGTGCGTGCAGTGGTTGCCCTTCGTCTACTTTCACTTTAAAAAATGGTATTGAAAGTATGCTTAGAGAAATGCTGAATGATGCTTCTATCTCCGTTAATGCAATTAATGGTTAAGAAAAGTTGAGTTTTAAGTGACTTTTCAGGTTATATCGTTTCTAAAAAAACAGAAACATTATAAAACAATATATTATGGCAGTATTAAAAGTAATTGAAGTATTATCAAATTCTGATAAAAGCTGGGAAGATGCAACTAAAAAAGCAGTAAAAGAAGCATCAAAAACTGTAAAAAATATACGTTCTGTATATGTACAAGATCAAAGTGCTATTGTTAAAGATGGAGATGTCATAGAATTTAGAGTTAACTTAAAGTTGACATTCGAAGTGAAATAATTGTAAAAACAATATTTTAAATTTACTCGGCTTACTACCGAGTTTTTTATTCAATAAAATTAATCAACATGGAGACACAAAAATGGATAGATAAAGGTTACGACTTAATTGTTGAGTTTGCACCTAAAGTTTTAGCAGCAATTCTAATATGGATAATTGGAAGCTGGATTATAAAAATGTTAATGAAGGGCATTAAAAAAGCCATGACTAAAGCTAATTACGATGATAGCTTAAAAAAATTCTTACTAAACTTACTAAGTTGGATTTTTAAAATCGTACTAATTCTTGTTGTACTAGGCACTATGGGTGTTGAGACCACATCATTTGCTGCAATTCTTGCCGCAGCCGGTTTGGCTATAGGTATGGCTCTACAAGGGTCTCTTGGGAATTTTGCGGGAGGTGTTTTGATAATGACTTTTAAGCCCTTTAAGATTGGAGATCTCATTGAAGCACAAGGCGAAATTGGAGTCGTAAAAGAAATTGAAATTTTCACAACCAAATTAACGGGACTTTCTAACAAAGAAATTATTATTCCTAACGGAGCCCTTTCTAATGGTAATATAATAAATTATACTACGGAAGGAACCAGACGTGTAGACTTGGTTTTTGGTGTAAGTTATGATGCAGATATAAAACAAACTAAAGAGGTTTTAATGAATGTACTTGCATCTAATCCTAAAATATTAAAAGAACCTGCTCCTGCAGTTACGGTATTAGAATTAGCAGACAGTTCTGTTAATTTTGCAGTAAGACCTTGGAGTAAAGCTGAAGATTACTGGAGTGTTTATTTTGAAGTTACAGAAAATACAAAAGAAGCATTGGATGCAGCTGGTATAGAAATACCTTATCCTCATTCTGTAGAAATACATAAAGAAAGTTAGGCTTTCTTTTTAATAGCTACAAAATCCTTTAAATAATAAGGCTCAAAATAGGCGACATCTTCGATGTCGCTTTTTTTATACTTTAACTCGGACAATGAACTCATATCGTTTGCAGATGGTAATTTACCATCAATAAAAACGGCATTTGGATGATTAATTAGCTGCTGAGTTTTAGCAACTCCATTTCCTATAAAGTAAACTCTATTTTCTTTTAACAAGTCTGCATAACTATCTACAGTTAATATTTCCGCTTTAATATCTCTAATCTGTTTATGACTATGACTAAAAATAGCTGAATACACTTCCATTCGACGTGCATCTAGCATTGGTATAATAACACCTTCATTAACGCTTACCTGATGAGCCAAACTTTCTAACGTAGAAACGGAAATCAATGGTTTGTTTAAAGCATAACTTAATCCTTTAGCCGATGAAACACCTATACGCAAACCTGTATACGAACCAGGACCTTTACTTACTGCTACCGCATCTATATCTTTAGCCAAAATCTTTGCCTCTTCAAAAACGTCATTGATGTATACGTGCAATGTTTCTGCATGAGAATAGCCAGCACTATTGTCTTCTTTTAAAACTAAAGTCTCCCCATCTTTAGACAGAGAGACTGAACAATTCGTTGTGGCTGTTTCTATATTAAGTATAAGAGCCATTAAATATTATTTAAGTTTTTAATCCTCCTTCTTATCTTTAACTTCAGAGTATCCTTCTTTTTTATTTTTATACTCTATTGAGTCACCTGGGTTAAGAGATTTAGAAACCATATTGTAAGGTCCTGTTATAATCTTGTCATCTTTAGACAATCCAGATGTAATTTCGATATTAGAATCATCCTGAATACCTGTTTTTACAACTCTTAGTTTAGCTTTTCCATTATCGTCAACAAACACACATTCAAATTTTTCTTCTTCCTTTTGTGTTTCTTCATCTTCAAAATTTTCTTTTACTTCAAAAGGTTTTTTGGTAGAAGATGTATCAGTCTTAATAACAACAGCGCTAATTGGCACTGCAATAACATTATTCCTTGTTTTAGTAATAATATCTACAGTGGCTGTCATGCCTGGTCTGAACGGAGAATATGTTTCTGGCTTCCCTTCTGTTAAATCTTTATAAGATTCTTCTAAAATTCTGACTTTAACTTTAAAATTAGTAACCTGATCTGCTGTTAATTCTCCAGCTGCAGAATTTGCTATTTCGGTTACCACACCTTTAAACTCCTTCTTTAAGTATGCATCTACCTCAACAATTGTTGAATCACCAATGCTTACTTTAACTATATCATTTTCATTAACATCTACCTCAACTTCCATGTTATTAAGGTTTGCAACACGCAAAATCTCTGTTCCCGCCATTTGTTGCGTTCCAACAACACGTTCGCCCTCTTCTACATTGAGCATAGAGATTGTACCACTCATTGGTGCGTAAATAGTGGTTCTGTTTAGGTTGTCTTTGGCTTCATTAACAGTTGCTGCAGCACTCTGCACACTGTAATATGCTGAACTTTTTCCGGCAACTGCAGTTTCGTAATTTGCAATAGCTCTATCCCAATCTGCCTTAGAAATTACCCCTTTTTCAAATAATAATTTATTTCTATCATAATCTGCTTTGGCTTGTTTTAAAGTTGCTTCAGCTTGCTCTAAATTAGCTCTTACATTTTGATAAGTAGCCTGACTCCTATTTACAGCAGATTGAATTAAATCTGGATTTACTCTAACTAATAAATCCCCTTTTTTAACCTCTTGACCTTCCTTAAATGGTAATTCTAAAATTTCACCTGATACTTCTGAAGAAATTTTAACCTCTACTTCTGGTTGTATTTTTCCAGTAGCCGAAACGGTCTCAACGATATCTTTTAGAGCAACTTCCTTTACTATAACTTCTTTAGAGTCACCCTTTTCACCAAACCATCCCATTGATTTTCCTGTCACTAATATTATTAGTAATGCGACAACAACACCAATTATAATTTTTACTGTTTTACTCATTTCTAATATTAATTTAATTCGGTTATTGGAAGTCCAAAATAGAATTCTAATATTTTAAGTCTGAAAATATAATCGTATTTAGTTCTTACCACATCCGATTGTGCATTTTCATATGCTGTTCTCGATTGATTAAAATCGAATGAATTAGACAAACCTACATCGTAACGTTCTTTAGCATATTCAAAAGCCAAACGACGCGCTTCTTCTGTTTTCAGAGCTGCTTCGTAAGATTTTTTAGAGTTTTTAGCATCATTGTATGCCTGATAAACTGTAGACTCTAAGTCTAACTCTGTTTGCTCTAATTGATATTTTGCACGCTCTAAACTTACCTTACTTCTATCAACATTATTTTTAGTTGAAAAACCGTTAAAAATAGGAATATTAAGGCTTATGCTGAAGTTGTGAGATTTATTATCTGTAATTTGAGTTTCAAAGTCTGGTGAATCAAATAAATCTGATGTAAAATAATTTGAACTAAAACTATAGGATCCAACTAAAGAAGGTAACAAAGCCCCTTTCGAAATTTTAACATCATACTCAGCAATTTCAGTATTCGTTTTTGCAATTTTTACATCGTTTAACTCCTCTTTTGCCTTTTCAAAAATTTCTTTAGCTGATTTTGTTAAAACATCCTCCGAAACTAATCCATAATCCATATCAACAATATCAAAAGAAGCATAATCTTTTATTTGTAATAATTGAGCTAAGCTCAATTTTGACAAAAACAGTGCGTTTTCTGCATTTATTATTTGCTGTAATTGTGTGGCTTCGGTCGCCTTTAGTTCCAACAAATCTCCTTGTGGTAAAACGCCTGCGTTAACCAACTCTTGGGTATTCTTAATATTTTCTTTAGTAACTTTATTTTGTCCTTCTAACACTTTTAATTGCTCTCTATTAGCTAATATTTGGAGAAAAGCATTAGCTACAAACATAGACGTATCATCTCTCATTTTATCCAATTGATATTGAGACGCCAATTGATTTATTTTAGCACGACGTAACGTGTTAATGTTTTGAAGACCTCTAAAAATATCTAAGCTAGATCTTATACCTCCTGATAAATTTTTAGCAGTAGAGTTAACCGCATTGAATGTTACTGGATCTTGGCTCAAACCTATATTCCAATTTTGAGAAGCAGATGCATTTGCAGATGGTAAAAAATTACCTATGGCATCTTTTTTTGTAATATTTGCCAATTCTATATCTAACTCACTCTGTTTGATTGAGATATTATTCTCTAATGCGTAATTAACACATTCCAAAAGTGTCCACTTTTTATCTTGGGCCTGACCAAAAGCCACAAAAAAGAGTAGTAATACTATGATTATTTTTTTCATCTGTATGTTTATTGTTTTTTTATAGACAGATGGAATTTGTCATTTAAAGATTTTGAAATTTATCTTGACTCATTTCTCAATGCCTATATGTCTATTTAAATTGTAAAGTGTTACACTAAATGTTAAAATTATTGTTGAGCATATTTTGGAACGCCTTGTACCTGGTTCCAAACTTTTATTTTATCGTCTTTAGTTATTCCGCTTTTTACTTCAACAAAAATCCCGTCACTAATACCTAATTCAATATCTTTTCTTTCAAATTTTTGATCACCAACCTCTACTTCAACAAAAGGTGCTTTAGTTTTCTCATCATATTGAACTAAAGCCTCCTTAATAGCCAATACATTTTCGGCTTTATCTAAAATAATAGAAGCGTTAGCACTTAAACCTGCTCTAATAAAAGTTGAATCCATTTTCTTTAGTGAGCCCTTGATTTCAAATTGAATTGCTCCATTTTCGGCAACACCTTTTGGCGCTATGTAGTCTAATGTAGCATCGAATTTCTTGTCTTCTATAGCTCCAACCGTAATTTCTAATGGTAAACCTTCCTTAATCTTACCTACTTCGCTTTCATCAACTTTACCTTCAAAAATCATCTTAGTTACGTCTGCAAGCGATGCAATTGATGTACCTTCATTAAAATTATTAGCTTCAATAACCTGATTTCCTACCTCTACAGGGACATCTAAAACCATACCTGATACGGTTGCTCTTACTTGCGTTTGTGCTATACTACCCAAACCTGAAGTAGTTCCTGTTTTTATAATATCATAATTTTGACGCGACTGAGTAAGATTAATCCTAGATTGCTCCACCTGTTGCTTAGCCTGTAAATAAGTATTGTTTACCTGATCAAAATCATTTGCAGAAATTACGCCTTTATCAAACAGTGCTTTTTGACGATCATAAATAGCTTTTTGAGTTTTAAAATTAATTTCAGCCGTTTGCAATGCTGTTTGGTTAGATGCAATACTATTTTTTGCACTTGTAAGATTAGATACATTTGGTATAACCCTTATCTGAGCAATTAAATCTCCCTGCTTTACATACTCACCAGCTTCAATAAAAATCTCCTCAATAACTCCTGAGATATTAGGCTTTATCAAAATTTCTTCTTTTGGGACAATACTGCCTGTTGCAACTGTTTTTACCGTAATGGTTTCTTCAGTTGGAGACTCGGAAGTGTAAGTTATAGGGTCTTCCTGATTTTTTTGCCACAAATAATATAAGGCCACCCCAAATACTACTACTATTGAAATGAGTATGATTATTGTTTTTGTTCTTTTCATAATTTATGATTGATATAAAATATTTATTCTATTCTTAAAGCGTCTACGGGTTTCATTTTTGTAGCACTATTTGCAGGTATAAGCCCTGCTAAAACCCCAGAAACCACTAGTATGATTAAAGCTGTAAATACGACTTGCATACTTACACTTGGATTAGCAAAATTTTTAACTTCACCTGCACTATCTAAAACAGTATTGAGTATCCAAATAACAAAAGCTGCAAAAGAAACACCTATCATACCTGATAAAATAGTAAGTACTAAACTCTCTTGTAAAATTTGGCTTTTAATCATCCAAGGAGATGCACCTAATGCCCTACGAACACCAATTTCTTTGGTACGTTCCTTGACTACGATTAGCATAATATTATTAATACCTATAATACCGGACATTAATACTAGAGCTCCAACAAAATATCCCACAAAAGACAATATTGTAAAAAGGCCACTAATCCTTCCAAATCGTTCGGACAAATCAAAATGACCAATTGCTCTTTCATCAGTAGGATCTACTTTGTGTCTAAATTTCATTAAATCAAAAACCTGTTGTTTAATTGATGTTATTGAAACGTCATCATCAGCGGTTATAGCCATCCAACTCACATTATCACCTCTATTAAAAGCCTGACCAAAAGTTGTAAATGGTATGTAAATGGTACTTGCATCTTGCTCACCATCACCTTGAGTATTACTCATTTTAAATGTGCCAACCACCATAAAATTTACACCATTAATTTTGACGTAAGTTCCGAGCACATCTTCATCTTTATCATACAATCCTTTAACGACTCCTGTACCTATGACACAGATTTTGCGTTTTGTTTGAATATCAGAGTAACTTATGAAGCGCCCTTGAAGGATATCCATAGGTTGCTGTTTTATATACTCTGGATAGTCACCATAAATTTCGAATGCTCCAGTTTTTGTTCCTCTAATGACATTATTTGCACCTCTAAAACCTCCCAATTGATTTCTAGGCGACACATATTTAATATTTGGAATTTGAGCCTTAATTGCTGTAACATCATCTATTTTGTAATTAAAATAACGTCCTTTTGGTAGTCCTTTATATGGCTTAGAAGTTCCTTGCGTCCACATAAACATAGAATTGGTTGCAAAATTACCAAAGCCTGCTGTTACACCATTTTTTAATCCGTTGGTTAACGCTAATAATGCAACGAAAATAAATATTCCCCATGACACACCAAATGCAGTTAGAAACGTTCTGAGCTTATTAGCATTCAGTGCCTCCAATATCTCGCTCCATCTATCTTTAGAAAAAATATTATTCATCTCTTAGAGCTATTATTGGTTTTATTTTTGCAGCTCTATAAGCAGGGATGAAACCCGCAATACCACCTGCAAACACAAGTAAAAAAACAGAAGTTAGAGCCGTATTAAAATCTACCTGAGGATACTTTATATAAGCTGTCATTTCCTCAACAAAAGGTCCAAAAACCTCAAGTGTAGCCAAACCAAAGATTAAGCCAAACAGACCCGCAAACATGGTTACAAAAACGGCCTCTTGAAGTACCATACTTACAATAGAGCTTGGTAATGCTCCTAACGCTTTTCTTATTCCAATTTCTTTGGTTCGTTCCTTTACTATAATTAACATTATATTCCCAACTCCAACAATACCTGCAACAAGTGTAAATATTCCTATAAACCAAAATACCGCTTGTATAATCGCGATTAACGAATATATCTGTTCTGCTTGCTCTAAAGTATTATTTACTCTAACAGCACTCACATCATCTGGAGCAACAGTGTGAATTTGCTTAATCTTTTGCTCCATACCTTGTGCAATGGCATTAGACATAGCAACGGCTTCATCAAAGTTATCTGCCATTTTCACCGTAAAGGACATGTTTCTAATGTCTTCACCTGCATTAAATATTTTTTGAGCTGTACTTACTGGAATGTAAACTTGGCTTTCTTCTCGATCACCACCAGGATCATAAAAAACACCAACAACTTTGAAGTTCATTCCAAAGATTTGAATGTTTTTATTGATAGGATCTTCATTTTTAAAAAGGTCTACCTTCATTTTATTTCCAATAACGGCTACCTTTTTGTTTTCTTCTAAATCAGATTCATTAATAAAACGACCATAACCTATATCTGCATTTTCAATAAACTGGTTATCTGGCAAAGTACCTCTAATACGGTAATTACCTGTCTCATTGTTGTAAGATACAGTACCTCCCCAGATCATAAAATCTTTAGAACGGTATTCAAAATAATCATCGTATTGATTTTCGACAGCTTCAAATGTTGAGTTTTTCATCTGAACATATCTTCCAGGGTTTAAGCCTTTATAACCCTTAGTCGTTACTCCTGTCCAGACTGAAATTTTATTGGTCGCATCTTGTTCAAATTCAGACTTTACGCCATTTTCTATCCCTTTACTTATGCCAAGAAGTGCTACTAAAATAAATATTCCAGAAGCAACAGATATACCTGTTAGTATTGTACGTAATTTATTTTTACGTAACGTTTCAAATATTTCTTGCCAGCGCTCTAGATCAAACATGTGCTGATGCTCTTACTTGTTCTACTCTGCTATCATCTATAATAACACCATCCTTTAGGTTTACAATACGCTTGGTCATATGCGCAATATCGTCCTCATGAGTTACTACCAAGATAGTTTTACCTTCATCATTAATTCCTTGAATAAGCTCCATTACTTCATAAGATGTTTTGGTATCTAAAGCACCCGTTGGCTCATCTGCCAACAACACCTTTGGATCACTGGCTAAAGCTCTTGCTATAGCAACTCTCTGTTTTTGACCACCAGATAATTCACTTGGTAAATGATGTGACCAATTTGCAAGACCTACTTTTTCAAGATAATGCATGGCTCTTTCAGTTCGCTCTTTTCTTTTAATGCCTTTGTAGTATAATGGCATTGAAACATTGTCTAACGCACTTTTGTAATTAATAAGATTGAAGGATTGAAAAATAAAGCCAAGGAATTCGTTTCTATATTTCGCAGCTATTTTTTCATTAAGATTTTTGATTGGCACATTATCTAAAATGTACTGCCCTTCATCTGCCTCGTCTAACATACCAAGAATATTTAGTAATGTAGATTTACCAGAACCTGAAGAACCCATAATAGACACAAGCTCTCCTTCTTCTACTTCAAAGTTAATGCCCTTAAGCACATGCAGTGAGTTACTGCCCATGTGATAAGATTTATGCAAATCTTTAATCTTAATCATAGTAAGTTAGCGTTAGAGGCTACAATTTTAAAAAAATATTAACCCTTTTTATCCCAAGAAATTGTTAATAGATTTCTTTATTAACTCTAAATAAGACTCTTAAAATGAAGAATTGTTACAACTAAAATTAGCTAGCTTTAGGCTTTCTCGATTTATTGTAAGACCTATAAACAATATAACCTATAACAGCAACTAAAATATAAGGAACGGCCATTAAAAACATAATACCATCATTAATACCTTCTGCTGCAGATTGGTCATCACCACTTTCTAATACTGCCCTACACATAGCACACTGCGCATTTGTCTTTATAAAAAAGAAAAAGGATACTATAAAAAAGACAATATTTCGTTTCATTTTAGGCGTAATAAGGTGAAATCATAAAATACACAATAACTCCCGTTACCGCAACATATAGCCATAGAGGAAACGTAATTTTTGCGATTTTCTTATGACGGTCTATGTTATTAGTGATAGCTCTTACATAAGTAATTAATACAAATGGTATAATAACAATTGAAAGCAGAATATGAGTAATTAAGATAAAGTAATAGATATATTTTATTATTCCTTCACCTCCAAACTTCGTAGAGTCACTCGTCATATGATACGCTACATACATTACTAAAAACATTACAGATAATACTATGGCAAACTTCATTAAGTTTTCATGTAGTTTTCTGTTTTTATTTTTAATTGCAACTACTGCAACTACCAAAACAACTGCCGTTAATCCATTAATTCCAGCGTAAATTGGAGGCAGCATAGATAGTGGTGCTACATCAAAACCAAGCTCACGTAAGTTAACTCCAAAAAGTGCTGCCACTGCAACAGGAATTATTACAGATAATGCTACAATCCACTTGTTATATTTTTTTTCCTTTTCTAAATCGACGTTACTCATATTATTCTTTCAATAGTTTAGCTATATCTTCTTTTAAAATTGTTATTTCTTGCGGAATTCCTTCATCATCTACTCCTTCTTCTTCAGAAACTATCCCGTTATAATATATTAATGGATTATCTGGTGATTTTAAACGAGAACGGATATAACCTTCCTTATCGATTAAAGCAAAATTTCCAGAATGCTCAAATCCATCTATAATTTCATCATTTACTGCTGTATATAGATAAAATCCATCATTAGCTAGTTTATATATTAATTCTTCATCACCAGTCATTAAATTCCAATTCGGATTAACAATCCCATACTTATCTGCATAAGCTTTTAAAACCTCTGGTGTATCGATATCTGGCGTGATTGTAAATGAAGCTACGCCAAAATCTTTAAAATCCTTAAACTCGTTTTGAATTTCTACTAAATTTCTATTCATCCTAGGACATATCGTAGGACAAGTTGTAAAGAAAAACTCTACCACGTAGACTTTACCTAAGTAATCTGTGTTAGAGATCGTCTCTCCATTTTGATTTGTAAAACTAAATGCAGGCACCTTCTTCTTACTTCCATCTGCATTCAATAAATACGCTAAATCACTCTTAACAGCTTTATCTTTTGAAGAAACCTCTTTACTTCTACTTTCATCTCTAGTAATATCGTTACTGCTTATTCTATTTATAATTTTTGGAACAACAATGATTCCAAAAACTAAAATGATAAATGCAATACTTACGTATGAATAATTGGCCTTTTTACTCATTGGTTTGTTTTAAATCTTTACTTCGTCTTTGATTAGAATCATCAAACTCTCCCTTCCGCTTATCTCTATATTCTTTGAAAAGCACACGCATATCTTCTGCCGCCATTTTGTTTTTAAGCTCTGCAACTTCTACGCAATCATAACTATATAAGCTATAAACAGGCTTATTAGATTCAATTTCCTCATCTGTTCTATCATCAATTCTTCCTCTTTGATTTAAATCTTTATCTATAATATATACCACACTAGTAGATAGATTTTCATCTAGCTCTTCTTCAGATTTTAAATTATTGAAAACTTTTTTAATGTCTGACTCACTTATATAAACTAGGTGCCAAAACCTTAAATCTTCATATGACTTAATCTCCTTAAGTAAGGTTTCTGCTTCAGATTTTGCATTATCAGGCAATAGCATTACAACTTGAAATGTTTTAAAACCTTTACTCCTATCATAAACTAACTCTTTTAGGTTGAAAGCGGCTGTTGAATTTTCTAATGGTTTTTTTCCTAAAAAAGAAAGAATTGTTATATGATCTTTTAGTTGGATATTCTCGCTATTAGAAGGTAGCTCTACAACTCCTTCCTTAACGATATCTAAAGGATTATAATTATCCTTTGAAAGCAACATTACAAGTATAAAGACTACAGGTAGAAAGAATAAAATACTTAAGACTATGTTACGTTTTCTGACACTTAATTCCATAATGCAAAAATAAAAAAGGTGGTTTATATAAACCACCTTTTAGTATCTTATTTAACACTCCGAAAAATCAAAATGCTATTATATTTATTTTAAAAATCTCTGGTAATTAAAGCGTCATCTGCATTATAAACACCAAAAACATATCCTCCTTCTTGCAATAGAATAAATACAAGATAGCATATTAGAAAAACAGCAGTCCAAACAACAGCTCGTCTAAGACCCTTAACTTCATCTCTCATATGCATGAAATCCCAAGTGATATAATATGCTTTTACAATTGTAAGTAAGATAAATATTAAGTTTAGAGGCTTCATATATACAAATGGTGATAAAATAATATTACCAATTGTAGCAAAGAATCCACCCTTTAAAGGATTTATCCAAGTGTGCATTAAAAAGTCTGGCTTATATATACCAAGTATAACTTCTATAGCTGTCACAAAAGACAAGAATGCTAATACACCCCATATTTTTTGTGTGTTAGACTTAAATTTCCAACGCCCTCTAAATATCTCTAATTTATGCTCGTGTGCCATAATTACTTATTTGCTTTTTTAAACTAAGTAGAAGAATGTAAATACAAATACCCATACTAAATCGACAAAGTGCCAGTAAAGACCAACTTTTTCGACCATTTCATAACTTCCTCTTCGCTCGTATGTACCCAGTACTACATTAAAGAAAATTATAATATTCAATACAACTCCTGAAAATACGTGAAACCCGTGGAATCCTGTAATGAAGAAGAAAAAGTCAGCAAAAAGTGATGTACCATATTCGTTTACTTTAAGGTTAGCTCCTTTTACAACAAGCTTTCCATCTTCTTTTATTTGCTTTAAAGACTCTTCTCTAGAAAGAACTGTCTTTTCACCCTCTTCGTTTATCAACTGTTTTCTTACTAAAATATTACTATTTGCAGCAAGACCGTTGTATATTTCATTTACTGTATATGGTGGCAATGTTTCTTCACCAACAAACCATAAACCATTTTTTCTCTCGTGTTGCGCTTTAGAATTAGCATCAACAACAGCAAAATCATCTATTGAAATTCTCTTGAACTCTTCTTTTCCGTCAACATTTACATATTCCCCAAACTGTAAGATGTTTCCACCGTTAGTTTGTACAGCACCATAATCGCCTTGAATAAATGTAGCCCACTCCCAAGCTTGAGACCCAACGAATATTAAACCACCTATAATAGTCAAAAACATATATATGGTTACTTTTGCCTTGTTCATGTGGTGACCTGCATCCACAGCTAACACCATTGTTACAGAAGACATGATAAGGATAAACGTCATGAAAGCAACGTAAATCATTGGCAGTTCTTGTCCATGTAAAAAAGGCACGTGGGTAAATACCTCATCGGCTATCGGCCATTCTTTTATAAACTTAAATCTAGAAAAGCCATAAGCTGCTAAGAAACCTGAAAATGTTAATGCATCAGAAACGATAAAAAACCACATCATCATTTTACCATAACTTGCTTTAAGAGGCTTATTTCCTCCTTCCCAAGTTTTTTCTTCTGTGCCAGTACTTGCTACTGTAGAATCCATAGAAATTATTTAAATTTTAAGATTGGACAAAAATAATCAAATTCTGTCTCTAAAAAAATATAAAAACAAAAACAGCACAAGCCATAGCAGGTCAACGAAATGCCAAAAATTAGCAGCAAGTTCTAAACCCAACATATTGTTGGCATTGTACTTTTGTTTAAAATGATTATAAATAACAACAACTATACAAATTAA
>JASBSE010000341.1 GCA_030149115.1 Winogradskyella sp.
GGATATAGCATGTGGAGGTGCAAATGCTATACCTGGTGCAAAAATGTTTTTATAATTTGGATTTTGATAGGTTTCTGGCCAATCTTGTACAGTCCATTCTTCATATGGTTTTGAAGAATAATCAGCATCCACAATCATAAAGCCTTTAAACAGCTTTTCTGTAATATCATTATTATTTTTATCATAAGCTTTAAAACCATGCCCAGAAAATGCTGGAATTAACATTGCAAAATCATAGGTTTCGGTTTTAAACTCACCTTCAAGATTTTCGTAATGCGCAATTCCATCTTCAATTTTATTAACTCCTGCTCCTAAAATCCATTTTATGCCTCTATCCTCAAAAATCATTTCTACCATTTCACTAGATTTCATGGTCATGCCATGGTAACTCATTAGCATACCGTCCATACCAAAATCGCCTAAATGATATTCATTAGATATCCATGTAATTTCGGCATTATCTCTTACACCATGGCGTCTTAGTTCTTGCTCTACATTGAGAATGTATTCAAAAGCTGCTCCTTGGCATGTTGCTTTTCCGTGTCCAGTACCAATAAGAATTTTAGCTTTTTCCCCAGATTTTAGTTTTTGAATAACTCCGTTTAAACCTTCCCATGCATGCTCTGCATGACCATAAGTACAAACAGAATACACTTTATTTTCTCCTGGAATTAATCCTTCGGTCGCTTCAAAATTTAGTTTAGGACCTGTAGCATTGATTAAATAATCATAGGTTATTTTCTCAGTTGTTCCTTTTTTATCACCAAAGACATATTCTGAAAGCACATAAGGTTTTGACTCATTAGCATCTCCTTCAGGATGAAAAGTTACCGCCTTAGCCTGTTTATATGTAATTCCTTTTTTCTTGTATAAAGGTGCCAAAGGAAAAAGTACTTGTTTAGATTTCATTCTACCAATACCAACCCAAATATTAGATGGTATCCATTGGTAATTACTGTTAGGCGATACAACAACAACTTCGTGCTCCTTTGATAGCTTTCGTCTTAAGTGAGACGCTGCTACATGCCCTGAAATTCCGGCTCCTAAAACAACTATTTTTGACATGATATTTTTCTATATGAATCAAAGTTAAAGCCAATTCAACTTCTAGATGGTTACAATTGTTACATAAAAAAAGAGCACCTTAATTGGTGCTCTCCTCATGAAAACAGTTATTGCTCATACCTTAATAACTGGTATCGTCTAATTTCACTTTACCATGAAATGTTTTGTATAAAAATAAAAAGTATCCGGCCAAAAGTGGAGCTCCGATTAGCACAATGGTTAACATAATACCTAAAGATTTCTGAGAAGAAGCTGCATTATAAATAGTAACATTATACTCAGGACTAATTGTAGAAGGTAACAATACTGGATATAACTGAAATGCCACCAACATTAATAAAAATGCCATAATCAATGATGAAAATATTAAGGCATGAGAATATTTCTTCTTAGAAACTAACCTTGGTACATTTGCGACTGCTAAAAACGCCAAAATGGGCAAAGCAAAAAACACAGGTTGTTCTTTAAATTTATCGGTTACTCCATGCAGAAATGTTAAAGTGTATAATGACGTGATGGCAAAACTTATAATAAAGAATATCATACCTTTTTTAAGTAAAAATGATAATCTGTCGTGCAGTCTATCTTCAGTTTTTAATAGTAGAAAAATCGCACCTTGTGTCATAAAAATAGATAAAGTGGTTAATCCTACCATTAATGCATAAGGATTTAAAAACGAAAAGAAAATACCCCCTTTATATTCAAAGTTTTCATGAAGCTCAAAGCCTTGTAACACATTACCCAAAACAACACCAAGAAGAAATCCGATTAAGGTATTGGACACAAAATAGATAATATCCCAGGTTTTTCGCCACCATTTCATTTCTTCTGCACTTCTAAATTTTATCGCTGCGGAGCGCAACACCAATAGCATTAAAAACAACATAAATGGAATATACATTGCCGACAACATGGTAGCATACATTACTGGAAAACCAGCAAACAATGCTCCTCCACCAATAATTAACCACACTTGGTTAGCATCCCAAAGCGGACCAATAGCATTAATGGCAATACGCCTACTTAAGTCTTTTCTTAAAAATAAATGCCATGCACCAGCACCATAATCAAAACCTTCTAAAATGGCATAACCCGAAAACAATAGCCCTACAACTAAATAC
>JASBSE010000354.1 GCA_030149115.1 Winogradskyella sp.
ATACGATCCAGAATCGAAATGTGTAAGCTTGTAAATTCTTGATAGTTTGAATTTTGAATCCTTCTTAGTTGTATCAATTTCTAAAGCCTCAACAGCTTCAAGCGGTGAAAATGTTTGTCCTTCTGGAAAAACAACTAATGCTGTAGAGTCTGCTTCAACTTTTATTTTATAATTGATTTGCTCACCAATTCTGATTTTAGTCGTATCAATCTCAGTTGTAACTTGACTGAAAGAGATGAAAGATAATAGAAAAGAGAAGAGAGATAGCACTACTCTTTGTCTACTTATCCTAAGAACATTATGTGATTTTTTACTTTTCACTTCTAACTTAAATCTATCCTCTGCGTTTAAAATATCCTAATAGTTTTTTTACGTAGCTTTCATCTACTCGACAATCTATACTGCCAGCACCAGACTTAGTAAAACTATCTTTAAAATAATCTACTTTTTCTCTGTAAAATTTACCGTAATTCAGTCTTACATTTTTAGATGCTGTGTTCACCAAAAGTAACTCTCCTGTTTCTTCATCTTCCATTTGCACCATTCCGATGTTTGGTATGGTTTCTTCGTGCTTATCGTAAACTCTTATACCTGTAATATCGTGTCTACCTGCTGCAATCTTAAGTGTTTGTTTGTAATCGTCTGCAATAAAATCTGAAAGCACAAAAACTATGGCTTTTTTCTTCATTACGTTAGACAAAAACTTGAATGCTTCGGCTACATTGGTTTTTTTACTTTTTGGCTGAAATTCTAACAGCTCTCTGATAATTCTTAATACGTGAGAGCGTCCTTTTTTTGGCGGAATGTAAAGTTCGATTTCGTCTGAAAATAAAATCAAACCTATTTTATCATTGTTCTGCGTTGCTGAAAAAGCTAATGTTGCTGCAATCTCGGTAACAATCTCATCTTTAAATTGATTTTTTGTTCCGAAAAACTTACTCCCAGACACGTCTGCCATGAGCATCATGGTTAGTTCGCGTTCTTCTTCAAAAACCTTTACATACGGTTCGTTATAACGTGCTGTAACATTCCAATCTATATTTCTAACATCATCACCAAATTGATACTGACGAACTTCAGAAAAGGTCATACCACGACCTTTGAAGGTAGAGTGGTACTCACCCCCAAAAATATGATCAGACAAGCGACGTGTCTTAATCTCTATTTTTCGTACTTTTTTAAGAAGTTCTTTGGTGGTACTCACAATTATTCTTCTAAGTTTTTAATCTTGTTAGTTAATGCCTCACTTATTTTTTTCAATTTTGGCTTATTGTAATTAGGCATATCTAGCGATATTTTCCCTTTAGTTGTATCCAAAATAA
>JASBSE010000364.1 GCA_030149115.1 Winogradskyella sp.
TTATCTAAAAAACTGGGTTTCGGAATATTGTCTGATTCCACCATTTTAAAAATTTCTGCGTACCTTTTTTCAAATCCTTTTTTTGGTTTTCCTAAAGGTCTCATATCTAATCCCATATTCTTGGTTTTAATTGGCTACAACGGTCTCGGCTATGAGTAGTTGCGTGGTTTAGCGGTTAATTTTGCAAGTACACACCAAACTGAAAATCCGCAAGGATTTTCAGAAGTAGGCGAGAACAAGCAATTACTTATAGCCATTGTTGTAGTACGTTTTTATTCAGTTATTTTTCTTTTGTTTCCGCAAGCCGCACATAGTTTAGCTTCTGGTGTTCTATATGGTTTACCACAATTTTCGCAATCAGGACCATACATTCCGATTGCGTGATGTACAATTGCATTAGGTTCGGTTTCTCCAAATCCAGTCAAATCATTATAATAATCCAATAGTTCTTTGAAACGCTCTTGCCTGTCTTTTTTTAAAATTTTAAATCCTTTTGCATAAAGTTTAGAAGCAATTGCGTGTTCTTCTTTATTGAGCATTGGAACATCCATTTTACATCTCCAGCAATATTTTATTTCCATACTATCATTCTCTAATAATTACTGTTTCTGTTATTTTGATATCAGCCATTTTTCCTCCATCATTCAGAAGTTGGTTAATAGCATTAAATTCGGCATTTCTTCCCGCAATATTGACAATTACATCATTATTTGGTTTGTCATTCCAATAGTGGTCAACAATTTTTTCTATTGTCAAATATTGATGATTATCGGAAAATCGTTTTGAAATTCTTCTTGAATTAGAATATTGTTCTAAATATGTTTTTGGCCAATTTAAATCCGCCAACCATTTTCGAACAAATGCTATTGGCAGGAAAGTGATAATTTCAATTCCATCATTCTCTTCAATTCCATTTCGTTTGAGTAAAGTCAGAAGCTCATCATTTTCGAGAGATTTGGCGTTTCCAATAATTTCAATCGCCTTCTTTACATCAGAGTCAAAATCCGATGATTTTTCAGTTCGATTATCTTTCTTTTTTCCTAATATTTTATTCCAAAAACTCATTTTCTTAAATGCACTACAACGGT
>JASBSE010000370.1 GCA_030149115.1 Winogradskyella sp.
TTATTTTACTTTTTTGGGAGCAATAAACATAATCATACGTTTACCTTCAAGTTTTGGCATTTGTTCAACTTTACCATACTCTTCAAGATCTTGCGCCAATCTTAATAATAAGATTTGTCCTTGTTCTTTAAACACTATTGAACGACCTTTAAAGAATACAAAAGCTTTAAGTTTTGCTCCATCCTTTAAAAACTTCTCAGCGTGTTTCTTTTTAAATTCGTAATCATGGTCATCTGTTTGAGGACCAAAACGAATTTCTTTTACAACAACTTTAGAAGCTTTTGCTTTTAAAGCTTTTTCACGTTTCTTTTGTTCGTAAAGAAACTTTTTATAATCCATAATCTTACAAACAGGAGGATTCGCATTTGGTGAAATCTCAACAAGATCTAATCCTTGTTCGTCAGCCATGGATAATGCTTTTTTGATAGGGTAAATGCCTACTTCGACATTTTCTCCAACAACTCTAACTTCTTCAGTTCTAATTTTAGAATTTATACGATGCTTGTCCTCTTGGGCTTCTCGTCTGTTGTAACTCCTTCTGTTTCTACGTATTGCTATGGCTTATATTTTTTAATTAAACTTTATTTACTAAAAGCTTTTTAGGCTTTCTTTAATTTTATTATTGATCATTTCAGAAAATTCGCTAACACTTATTGTGCCAAGATCTCCACCTCCGTGTTCTCTTACGGTAATTGTGTTGTCATTTTCTTCTTGCTCGCCAACAACTATAATATAAGGAAATTTTTGCATTTCTGCTTCTCTAATTTTTTTCCCTACAGTTTCGTTTCTGTTGTCTACGAGGGCGCGAATTTCGTTATTTTCTAGCAAATTTAAAACTTTTTCGGCGTATTTTTCATATTTCTCACTTACAGATAATATCATGACCTGTTCTGGCATAAGCCAAAGAGGGAAGTTTCCTCCAGTGTGTTCTAGTAAAATTGCAACGAATCGTTCCATACTTCCAAATGGCGCTCTGTGTATCATTACTGGTCTGTGAAGCTCATTATCACTACCTTTATATGTTAAGTCAAAACGCTCAGGAAGATTGTAATCTACCTGGATAGTTCCTAATTGCCATTGACGTCCTAAAGCATCCTTAACCATAAAGTCTAGTTTTGGACCATAAAAGGCAGCTTCGCCGGTTTCTACTACATAATTTAGGCCTTTGTCCTTAGCAGCATTTAAGATGGCTTGTTCAGCTTTTTCCCAATTCTCATCACTACCAATATATTTTTCAGGGTTTTCAGGATCCCTTAGAGAAACTTGAGCTGTAAAGTTTTCAAATCCTAAAGAACCGAATACATATAATACCAAATCTATTACCTCCTTAAATTCGGTGTCTAATTGATCTGGAGTACAAAAGATATGTGCATCATCTTGAGTGAATCCTCTAACACGAGTTAAACCGTGTAGCTCACCACTTTGCTCATATCTATATACTGTTCCAAACTCAGCAAATCGTTTTGGTAATTCCTTATATGAGTATGGTCTGTTATTATAAATCTCACAATGATGTGGACAGTTCATTGGCTTTAAAAGAAACTCTTCACCTTCTGCAGGTGTATTTATTGGTTGAAAACTATCTTCACCATATTTAGCAAAGTGACCAGAAGTTACATATAAGTCTTTATTGCCTATATGTGGTGTAACAACCATTTCGTATCCTGCTTTTTTCTGAGCAGCTTTTAGGAAATTTTCTAATCGCTCTCTTAATGCAGCTCCTTTAGGTAGCCATAAAGGCAAACCTTGACCTACTTTTTGGGAAAATGTGAAAAGTTCTAATTCTTTCCCAAGCTTTCTGTGATCTCTTTTTTTAGCTTCTTCTAATAAGTGAAGATATTCGGTTAATTCCTTTTGTTTAGGGAAGGAAATCCCATAAACTCTGGTTAATTGTTTTTCATTCTCATCACCTTTATAATATGCACCTGCTACACTTAATATTTTTACAGCTTTTATGATACCAGTATTTGGTATATGACCTCCACGGCATAAATCTGTAAAAGAAGAATGATCACAGAAACTTATAGTACCATCTTCAAGGTTTTCAATAAGGTCTACTTTATATTCATTCTTACCTTTATAATAGGAAAGAGCATCTGCTTTAGAAATATCTCGCATTTTAAAATCATGTTTGCCACGAGCTATTTCCATCATTTTGTTTTCAATAGTTTTGAAATCTTTTTCCGAAATAGAATCTTCACCTAAGTCAACATCGTAATAAAAACCATTTTCAATAGCAGGACCAACCCAAAGCTTTACATTCGGATAAAGTTCCTCTAGTGCCTGTGCTAAAACATGAGCTGAAGAATGCCAGAAGGCTTTCTTTCCTTCATCGTCTCTCCATGTATATAATGTAAGGCTACCATCTGTAGTTAATGGAGTGGTGGTTTCAATAATAGTATTATTGAATTTTGCTGAAATAACATTACGCGCAAATCCTTCGCTAATATCTACAGCCACTTCATAAGGAGTTATATCTTTATCAAAAGATCTAACCGAACCATCAGGTAGAGTAATTTTTATCATTTAATTGTTTATATAAATTTAGCCCACAAAGATATACCTATATATATAAAGGACAAAGTGAAGTTTTTAATAAAATTAAACTTGGTGTAATGTATTGAAATTTAGAGTGATAAAATTTTTATCAAATAAAACACAAAAAAGTATTTGGTAGTAAAGAAAAGGGTTA
>JASBSE010000373.1 GCA_030149115.1 Winogradskyella sp.
TGATATCATTATGGCTTTTGATGAATGTACACCATACCCTTGCGATTATAACTATGCTAAACGATCAATGCATATGACGCATCGTTGGTTAGATCGCTGCATGACACATTTAGAAAAAGTGCCTTTTAAGTATGGTTACGAGCAAACATTTTTTCCTATTGTACAAGGTAGCACTTATAAGGATTTAAGGAAACAGTCTGCCGAATATATAGCTAATGCAGGTGCACAAGGAAATGCAATTGGTGGTTTGTCTGTTGGTGAACCAGCAGAAGAGATGTATGCTATGACAGAGGTGGTTTGCGATATTTTACCAGAAGAAAAACCTCGTTATTTAATGGGAGTTGGTACACCAATCAATATTTTAGAGAATATTGCGTTAGGTGTAGATATGTTTGATTGTGTTATGCCTACGAGAAATGCCAGAAACGGTATGCTATTTACTGCTTATGGAACCATAAATATCAAAAATAAAAAATGGGCAGAAGATTTTTCGCCTATAGATGAGATGGGAATTACTTTCGTGGATACAGAGTACAGCAAAGCATACCTAAAGCACCTGTTTTCAGTAAATGAATTATTAGGAAAGCAAATAGCTACAATTCATAATTTAGGATTTTATTTGTGGTTGGTAAGAGAAGCTAGAAAGCATATTATTGATGGTGATTTTAAAGTGTGGAAGGAAAAAATGGTTAAACAAATGGATAAAAGATTATAGTAAGTGAAAATCCTAGATTGGTACATACTAAAGCGCTATTTGTTAACATTTTTAATGATGTTATTGCTGTTTATTCCAATAGGAATTACGGTAGATTTGGCCGAAAAAGTTGGAAAAATAATAGAAAACGAAGCCCCTTTTAGTGAGGTTACAGCCTATTATATAGATTTTACAGTGTATTTTGCCAATCTGCTATTTCCGCTATTTTTATTTTTATCTGTTATATGGTTTACATCTAAGCTTGCCAACAATACAGAAATAGTTGCTTTTTTAAGTTCTGGAGTATCTTTTACTAGGTTTTTAAGGCCGTATTTAATAGGCGCAACTATCGTGGCGGCAGTGGCCTTAATTTTAGGGATGTATTTGGCCCCTATAGCTAGTCAAGGGTTTAATGAGTTTAAGTACAAATACCTTAAAAAGAATAAAAAGATACAAGAAACAAGGCACGTTTATCAACAAATTAATGATAACGATTATATATATGTAAGCAGTTTTGTGCCTGAGAGTAAAACGGGAAGCAATTTCACTTATGAGCATTTTGAAGGCAATGAATTAAAGTATAAAATCTTTGCTGATAATATTAGATATATAGAAAAAGATAGTAGTTATAGATTGGTTTCTTACATAAAGCGTTCATTTGAAAATGGTAAGGAAACTGTAGAAAAAGTCCGTAGAAAGGATACTATTTTTCCATTTGAACTAGAAGACTTAACACCCGTTGAATATGCTGCTGAAACAAAATCTTATGGAGAACTTTTAAGGTTTATTGATTCGGAAAAAAAGAAAGGATCAAAAAATATTGGCAGGTACGAAGTAGTGAAGCTAAAAAAATGGAGTTTACCTGTTTCAATATTTATATTAACTATTATAGCAGTTGCTGTATCTTCAGTTAAGCGAAGAGGTGGTATGGGAGTTAATTTAGCCTTCGGTATTGCTATAGCTATGATATATGTCTTTTTTGATAAAATCTTTGGAGTTATGGCAGAGCAGTCCAATTTTTCGCCTCTCATAGCTGTGTGGTTTCCTAATATAATATTTGGTATTTTAGCTGTATACCTGTTACAGAATGCCAAACGCTAGATTAAAGGATTATCTTCATTTACATTTTCTGGTTTTTATAGCTGGTTTTACTGCAATTTTAGGTAAAGAAATATCGGCAGGCGCAACAGCCATTGTATGGTATAGAATGGCTATTGCAGCAGTATTAATGTTCATCTATATAAAAATTATAAAGCTCAATATTAAGGTAAGTAAAGGAGCAATTATAAAGTTCTCCATTGCTGGAGTTATAATTGCTTTACATTGGATTACCTTTTTTGAATCTATAAAACAATCTAATGTTTCTATTGCTTTGGCAATGTTTTCTTCAGGTGCTTTCTTTGCCTCATTTATAGAGCCTATTTTTTTTAAAAGACGTGTTTTGGTTTATGAAATAGGTTTTGGTTTAATAGTAATATTGGGAGTGTTTTTAATAACCAGTAGTGAGCTAAAGTATATAAATGGTATTATACTAGGATTACTATCCGCCCTTTTTTCTAC
>JASBSE010000391.1 GCA_030149115.1 Winogradskyella sp.
ATTCGAGATTCTGGATTACCAATTACAGAAACAGCCTGAAAAGTATTGTTGGCAATAACCAAAGCTGTTGGGTTGGCATTACCAATATCTTCGCTGGCTAAAATTAACAAGCGTCTGGCAATGAATTTTACATCTTCACCAACTTCAATCATTCGTTCTAAATAATAAACAGCTGCATTTGGGTCGCTACCACGAATAGATTTTATAAACGCTGAAATAATATCGTAATGTTGTTCTCCGGTTTTGTCGTAACGAGCTGCTTTGCTTTGCACTTGTTTTGTAACAAGCTCGTTTGTAATTATAACCGGTTCCTTTTCAAAAGAGGTAACTAATAATTCAAAAATATTAAGCAGTTTTCTGGCATCTCCACCAGAAAATCTCAGTAGTGCTTCTGTTTCTTTTAGTTCTATCTTTAATTTTGATAAAACGTCATCTTCAGACATGGCACGTTTTAGTAAAGCTTCTAAATCGTCTTTGCTAAAAGCGTTTAATGTGTATACCTGACAGCGAGAAAGTAGTGCAGAGATAACTTCAAAACTTGGGTTTTCCGTAGTAGCACCAATTAAGGTTACCCAACCTTTTTCCACAGCTTCTAAAAGTGAATCTTGTTGCGATTTGCTAAATCTGTGAATCTCATCAATAAATAAAATTGGATTTTTAGCTGTGAATAGTCCGCCACTTTTTTTAGCTCTGTCAATAACATCTCTAATATCCTTAACACCTGAATTTATAGCACTCAGCTTGAAAAAAGGTCGCTCAGATTCATTAGCAATAATATTAGCCAAAGTAGTTTTTCCAATTCCTGGTGGTCCCCAAAGTATCAGTGAAGGTATAACGCCACTCTTTATTTGATTGTAGAGCATACCGTTTTTACCTACCAAATGTTGTTGGCTTAGATAGTCGTTTAGGGTCTTTGGTCTTAAGCGTTCTGCTAATGGAATATTCATAAATCAAAATTACAAAATGAGAACTGAAAGATGGTGATTATGACAATATTTCATACAATGCTTTTTTGGTTTTAAATTTGAAGAAGGTATTAGAAAATAGTTCAATGTCTAAACAGCAATTCAAATTTTCAAATGGTGTCATCATCTATCCGGTTTTGATGTTGCTTGCTGTGTGGTTGGTGTTTTGGTATCAGACAACCATCAACTATGGCATAAAGTCTTATGGTATTAGGCCACAAAATTTAGAAGGATTGGTAGGAATATTAACAAGTCCTTTTTTACATGGTGATTTAAATCATCTTTATAACAACTCATTTCCTTTATTAATACTGTCGCTTGCCTTATTCTATTTCTATAACAAAATTGCATGGAAAGTGTTAGGTTTTGGGATTTTACTTTCAGGATTTTTAACTTGGCTTATTGGGAGTTCAGGAAATCATATAGGAGCGAGTGGATTAATCTACGTACTATTTAGTTTTATCTTTTTTAAAGGCATTTTTGCAAAACACTACAGACTAATTGCTTTATCTCTAGTGGTAATTTTCTTATATGGAAGTATGATATGGTATGTGTTTCCTATAAAACAAGGTATGTCTTGGGAAGGGCACTTAGGAGGTCTAATTACAGGTTTGCTATTCGCCTTATTATTTAAAAATAATGTAGCAAAACCAGAACGGTATGTTTGGCAACAGCCAGACTATAATGAAGATGACGATCCTTTTATGAAACACTTTGATGAAAATGGAAACTTTATTGAATCTTTACCCGAAGAAGAGACTGAAATAGACTTAGGGAATGATTCTGAAGCGAAAGTCAATTATATCTTTAAAAAATCAAAAGATGAAAATCTTTAAGAACGTTGTCTCACAGCCTCATATAAAAAAGCACCACAAGCTACAGAGACATTTAGGGATTCAATTTCTCCCAAAATAGGAAGCTTTGCTTGCTCATCAACCACTTTTAATACCGAAGGATTTATACCTTTTCCTTCAGATCCCATGATTATTGCGCAAGGTTCTGCAAAAGAAACATCGTAAATAAAGTTATTTGCTTTTTCGGTAGCAGCAATGACTTTTATTCCTGAAGACTGCATGTGGAAAACGGCGTCTTTAATATGATCTACTTTGCAAATCGGAATTTTAAAAATGGCACCAGCACTGGTTTTAATGGTGTCACCATTTATTGGAGCTCCACCTTTTTTCTGAATTATAATTCCAGAAACACCGGTACATTCTGCTGTTCTTACTATAGCTCCAAAATTTCTAACATCGCTAAGTTGGTCTAGAAGCAGAAACAGTGGTGTTTTGCCAGATTCTATGACGTTTAAAACTAAATCATCTATGTCATGGAATTCAATAGGAGAGATGTTGGCAACAGCACCTTGATGATTTCCTCCTTTGCTAAGTCGGTTTAATTTTTCAACAGGTACGTAAGATGAGTTAATACCTTCAGTACGAAGCAGAGCTTCTAATTCTTGAAAGAGTTCTCCCTTCAAACCTTTTTGAACAAATACTTTATCTATAGTTTCGTTAGATTTAATAGCTTCAATTATTGCTCTAATCCCGAATATTGTTGTTTCATTTTTCATCGGTGTAAAGGTATAAAAAAACCATCCTAACTTAAGATGGTTAAATATTTTTTAGAACAACTTAATTTTTGATGATTTTTTCGGTTATACTTTTATTACCAGAATATATTTTCAGGATATAAAGGCCACTTGGTTGTTCAGAAAAATCTACTTTAGACTCAGTGGTGATTGATACTAATCTTCCAAGTATATTAAAAACCTCAATCTTGTCAAATGAATTTGTAGATTCAATTTGAACATAATCATTTGTAGGGTTAGGGTAGATAGTAACAGAGGTGGTTTCAAATTCAGAGGTACTTAGGTTATTACATACTGTTAAATCTGGGTTTAATTCTATAGGATCACTAGGAGTTAAATCTCTACCTGTAAATGCGGCATAATCTGTAGAATATTTTTCAGCTCTAAAAGTTAGGTTTGCATTAGGTGGAGGATTTCCTTGTGAGGAAATAA
>JASBSE010000013.1 GCA_030149115.1 Winogradskyella sp.
TATTGGCATAGAACATTTAACTGGCATTCACGGTTTAACTCCTTTTGAGCAGTTTATGGAGGCTTTCTTTTTTAGTGCTCAAACCATAACAACTTTAGGCTATGGCCAAGTTGCTCCTTTAGGCTTATTAGCAAATATTGTAGCAGCTACAGAGTCATTACTCGGACTTCTGTTTTTTGCACTAGCTACAGGTTTATTTTACGGAAGATTCTCAAAACCAATATCTAAAATTAAATTTAGTCAAAAAGCTGTAATTGCACCATATCAAGACATAAACGGATTTATGTTTAGACTGGTTAATCCTCAAAAAAATGAATTACTAGACGTAGAAATCAACGTTAGTGTATCCATGAAGCGCAAGAACTCAGAGTTCAGGGATTTTCATATACTGGATTTAGAAAGAGACAACGTAAGGTTTTTTCCTTCCATGTGGACCGTAGTGCATCCTATTGACAAAAACAGTCCGCTCTATGGACTAAATAAAAACGACTATTTTGAAAAGGATTTTGAGTTTATAGCCATGCTAAAAGCATTTGACGAATCGTCTGGACAAATGGTATATTCACGATCCTCTTACAAACCAGAAGAGATTGAATGGGGACAAAAATTTGTATATACTGCAAAACGACACAATGGAAAACTACTTGTTGATGTTGGTAGAATTAATGAAAGTAATAAAGCAGAATTGAACTAATCAAATTCTATCTAAAACACATTAGAAAAAGCCTTAATCTAAAATTATAGATTAAGGCTTTTAACACTCAAAAATTGATTGATGAAAAATTTATTTTAGTCCATATCAAATCTTAGACCTACCGATATATTGTTTTGGTCAAAAGCTTGATTTTTGAATAACGGATTAAGGTCATACTTTACATAAAGTGCAGTATCTCCCCAAGCCAAATAACTACTTAACCCATATACAAACTCATTTACCTCAAAACCACCTCTTTGTTTATCTTTTATACGGTTACCGTCTTCCTTGTATTTTAGCTTTTGCATACTACCAATATTAAGACCTGCATAACCACCAACACCTATTTTAAATTTATTACGTGTAGAATACCTAAAGTAATCCTCTTTTTCAATCTTTTTAGATGGACCAAACTCTAAATGTACAGGAAATACTAAGTTCGTTGTTCTAAACTTCGCTTTGTTTAGTTCTACAGGAAATTCTTGTAAAGTTACATCACCATCTGTGTTGACAAAGTATTGATTATCTTTTATATCTAATTTATTCCATTGAAAAGAAAAACCATATTTCAATCTCCAAAAGTTAGTATTTTGAAAAATTCTTGTTTTCCAGGCATAACCTAACTCCATAAAACCTGAGCCTCCTATTTTGTATGGTGAGTCATCTAGACCCTCACCTTCTATTAAGGCATTGTTTAGTCCAAAAGCAAAAACAATATCACTTGTAGTACGTCTGTCATATTTACGAGGCTTATGGACTCTATTTTTCTTTCCTAGATAGATAAACTCATCACCAAAGTCTTCATCACTACCAATTCTGATTACAAAAGATTCATCATCATCCGAAGCGTACACCGATTCGTTTCGTTTTAAGAGTTCTATTTTATTATCTACAATTGCCAATCTATTTTCAATATTTGCAGCTCTCTTTTCTGCAGCCTCTTTCTTTAACACTTCGGCTTCTGCTGCAGTAATTTGCTTAGCATCCAAACGATCATTAATGGATTCTATCTCCTGCTTTAAGAATTCTCTTTCTTCTTTTTCAATTTTAATTTTCAGGGCTTCAAGCGTCTCAATTTTGTAGTCCACTGAAGTCTTTTTTAAGCTGTCTACTGCTTTTTCTTGTGCGTGAGTTGTAGCAAAGGTTACCGATATAATGGCATATACTACTAATCGTGTAATTGTGTTCATAACTGTTTGTTTTTTGATGATTTATAATTGTTTAATTTGATTCTATTTTTTTCTCAGCACCTTAATTATTTCGCTGAGCTACTGCCGTTTTTACAGTTTTGTATCCATCTTTTAAGACTTCATAAACTTTGGTTCTAAAGGATTGTCCCATTTCGTCTTCCACATCTTCTAACAACGACTTTGCATCTACAGTTCTACTTGCTTCTTTTTGTAACTTGTCTTTAAAAAGTTCTTTGTTTGCTACTTTTAAAAGCGAGTCAATTTCTCTGTCTGTAACCGTTGTTTTTTCTGTATTTAAATCCTTTAAAGCTTGCACAACCACGGCTTTATCAATTGTAGCTTTTTCTATGATTGCTTTCTGTAAATTTTCAGAATTACTAATGTCTTTAGTATTTATTTTATCTGCTTTTTCGTCAACTGCTAATTGTGTGTTTAACTTATTTTTATTAGCTGATTTATAATTAATTATTTCTGTTTTGTTCTTCTTCTTTTCCGTTTCAGAAACAGTTTCATCTTCATTATTTTGCGACACCAATTCTGTTTCTTTAGTGTCAATTACTAAAGGGGCTTCAACTTTGTTTGAATCTTCTTTAATTTCTTGCTCTACAACTTCAGGTAAGATTTCTTCTGTATTCTTTGTTCCTAAGGTTTGCATGACAATGGTTAGTGTAATTATAACTGCTGCCGCAATTCCCATCCACCAAAACCATGGATTTTTGAATTTCTTTTCATCAGCATCTAAACGCTCAGACAGTTTTGCCCAACTCTCTGCCGACGGTTGCAAGCTGCGTTTTTCTAGCTTGTCTTTCAGTTGTTCTTCAAATTTAATTGGTGCCATAACTGCTGTTGTTTAGTTCTTTAATTTTTGTTTGAAGCATTTGCCTAGCCTTAAACAATTGCGACTTTGATGTACCTTCTGAAATGCTTAATAACTCTGCTATTTCGTGATGCTTATAGCCTTCTATGGCATACATTACAAACACCATTTTGTATCCTTCTGGCAAACCATCTATTAACTGCTGTATCTGAGCAACCTCAATATTGGTATTAATATTATTGCTATAATCTTGCTCTAAATAGTCATCTTCAGCTGCAAACTCAATATGCTTTTGTTGTCTTAAAAACGAAATTGCCTCTCTTACCATTATACGTCTTACCCAACCTTCAAAACTACCTTCGCTTTTAAATGTCTTTATATGCTTAAAAACTTTAAAAAAACCGTTTAACATCACCTCTTCTGCCTTATGCACATCCTTAATGTAGTATCTGCATATACTCAGCATTTTTGGGGCGTGTAACTCATATAGCACATGTTGTGCCTCGCGATTATTCTTCGCGGCTCTCTGAATGAGTTTAGTTTCGTCTTTATGAAGCTGAATAACTTTCATGTTGGTGGTTACAATTGCTCTTCTATTTACATAGACGCAAATATCTTGCTAATGGTTGTATGGAAAGTAAAATATTTTTTAAAAATAATTTTAAATAACTGATTATAATACATTTAAATATTAAAAATTTTTAAAACTAAAATCCTAAACATCTTTTTTTTAAAAGAGATTAGAAATAAAAGTTTTAAATATTTGTGCTTATGATTAATACTTCTAATTTTACAAGAAAACCGCTATGAGACACTTTTTCTTCCTTTTTATGATTGCTGCATTCGTTCTAAGTTGCAAAAATGATGATGACCAAGCAAACCAACCAGTGGTGTTATCAGAAAATGTTGAAGTTTATGAAAGTGATGCCATTGAGAACAGTTATGTACTAGCCATAGAAAATGGTGGAACTGCTTCATACTTATTAAATAAGGAAGGTTTTAAAGTTCATGAATGGACATTTGAACATAATCTGGGTAACGATATAGAAATTTTACCTAACGGCCAACTGCTTGGAATATTTAAAGTAGAAAACCCTGAAATTACTTTTGGAGGATTTGGCGGTATTATAAAAATACTAAACTCTGATGGGAGCACAGACTGGGAATTCCCTTATTCTACTTCAGATAGGATAGCTCATCATGATGTCGAAATCTTACCTAATGGCAATGTTTTATTTATTGTCTGGGAAAGAATAACAAGTACTAATGCAGCGCAACAAGGAGTAGACACATATACAACCGATATTTTCCCTGAAGTCTTAGTTGAAGTGAATCCTAGTACTAATCAAATCGTTTGGGAATGGCATAGTTTTGATCATATCATACAAGATCAATTTAGCAGCTTACCAAACTATGGAAATGTAGCGGCAAACCCTCAATTAATTGATATTAATTATGATGTTGTTGATAATGGTGATATAATGCATGCCAATGGTATAGATTATGACGAGGAAAAAGATGTTATCTATCTTAGCGTAAATTTTTATAGTGAAGTTTGGGTAATAGACCACAGCACAACAACTGCCGAAGCCGCAACAAACTCAGGAGGTAATTATAATAAAGGAGGTGATTTGCTTTATAGATTTGGTAATCCAACTGCCTATAACAATACTGAAGGAGAGCGCATATTTTTTAATAATCATTTCCCAAACTTATTAGAAGGTAATGAACCTGGAGCTGGTAACATACTTGTTTACGGTAATGGCGTAGATCAATCTACAATTTTTGAACTAGACCTGCCTGAAAATTTTACTCTAACACCCAACGCTAATAATGAACCCAATATTGTTTGGAGTTTTACAGATCCTGATTTTTATTTTGGCAGAATCTCTGGTGCTGTACGTTTACAAAATGGAAATACACTCATTGCTGAAGGCGATTATGGTTTTTGGGAAGTAACACCTAACAATGATGTTGTATGGAAATATTATGGACAAGGTACACGGTTCTGGAGATGTTATGGATATTTGCCAGATGATGAAGCCATTATAAACTTAGATCTTTTCTAGAAAATTATTTCTTTCTATCTATTACGTAATTCACCATAAGCTCTAGTGAAGCTTTGTACGGAGATTCTGAATATTTACTGAGTAAGCTTAAAGCTTCTTGTTGAAATTTTTTCATTTTTAAAACAGCATAATCTAATCCTCC
>JASBSE010000399.1 GCA_030149115.1 Winogradskyella sp.
AAACTCTTTATTTTAGGGCATTGTAACAATATTTTTATATATTTGTCTTTGTTAATAACATTTAACAACTTACATTTGCCAACAATTAACACTTAAAATTAAAATTAATTAGAATATGAAAAATCTTAGCAGATTACTTTTTGTTGCAGTGCTTATTATAGGCTTAACTGCAAATGCTCAGGACAAAAACAATCCTTGGGCTGTAACAATTGGTGCTAACGCAGTTGATTTATACCCTGTAGGTGAAGATATGCCTCAAGGTGATTACTTTGATGAATATTTCAACGTAACTGATCATTGGAATATTTTCCCTTCTCTATCTACAATTTCGGTTTCGAGATACTTAAGTGATGGATTTACTTTTACTGCTACTGGATCATTAAACAGAATTGACAAATTAGGTTCTTTCTCTGATCCTGTAACAGGTGTTGAAACTACAGCACCCGCAGATGATTTAACTTACTACGGTATAGACGGTAGAGTTTCTTACAGTTTTATGGAATTAATCAATTCAAAAACTATTGACCCTTATCTTGGTGTTGGTGGTGGTTATACTTGGGTTGACGACATAGGTGCTGGTACTTTAAACGGTTCTTTAGGTTTTAGAGTTTGGTTTACTGAAAAACTAGGTCTTGATGTTAATTCAACATACAAACATGCATTTGAAGATTACTTACCAAAGCACTTCCAACATTCAGTTGGTTTAGTACTTAAGTTTGGTGGTACTGATACTGATGGTGATGGTATATACGACCAGGACGATGCTTGTCCAGAAGAAGCTGGTTTAGAAATTTTCAATGGTTGTCCTGATTCTGATAACGATGGTATTCAAGACTCTAAAGATGATTGTCCTAACGTTGCTGGTTTAGCTGAATTTAACGGTTGTCCTGATTCTGACGGTGACGGTGTAATGGACAAAGACGATAAGTGTCCTGATACTGCAGGTTTAAAATCTTTAGCTGGTTGTCCAGATGCAGATGGTGATGGTGTTGCTGATGGTGATGATAACTGTCCTAACGAAGCTGGTCCTGCTGCTAATAATGGATGTCCTTGGCCAGATACTGATGGTGATGGTATTTTAGACAAAGACGATAAGTGTCCTAATGAAGCTGGTGTAGCATCTAACAACGGTTGTCCAGAGGTTAAGCCAACTGAAGAAGTTATGGAAACTTTAAACAGCTATTCTAGATCAATTTTATTCCAATCTGGTAAAGCTTCTTTCCAAAAGCAAACTGATCAAGTATTACAAGCTATGGTTGCTATCTTTAAGCAATACCCACAAGCTAACTTCTCTATAGAAGGTCATACTGATAGTGATGGTCCTAAGAAAATGAACCAATCTTTATCAGAAAGAAGAGCTAACGCAGTAAGAGATTACTTAATCGCTAACGGCATTAGTGCTGAGAGATTAACAGCTAAAGGTTTTGGTGAAGATAACCCAATTGCTAGCAACAGTACTAGAGCTGGTAAAAAAGAAAACAGACGTGTAGAAGTTAAGTTGAAAAACTAATTATAATACACTCTAAAATATATTTGAAAAACGCTCCGAAATTCGGAGCGTTTTTTATTTTTATATAATGAGTAGTTTTATAAAATCAGTCTTAACAGACCTTAAAGACAAAGGCAATAATTTAGAAGATTTATACTTTATCCTTCCTAGTAAAAGAGCAGGAGTCTTTTTAAAACATCATCTTTCAACACTAATTCAAAAACCAATATTTGCTCCACGTATTCTTAGCATTGAAGAATTTGTAGAAGAGATATCTGGCCTTAAGACGCTTTCTAATACAGACACTTTATTTCAACTTTATAACGCCTACGTTGAAGTTACACCAACAGAAGGTCGAGAACCCTTTGAGGTTTTTTCTAGTTGGGCACAGATACTCATACAAGATTTTAATGAAATAGACAGATATCTTGGCAATCAAGATACTATTTTTGACTATTTACACGCCATTAAAGAGTTAGATCATTGGTCCTTAGAAGCCGAACCAACAAACTTGGTGAAGTCTTACTTGAAATTTTGGAAACAACTAAAAACATATTATCAAGTCTTTTCTGACAACCTACTAAAAAACAAACAAGCTTACCAAGGTCTAGTTTACAGAGAGGCTGTAGAAAATCTTGAAGCATACATAGAAAACAACACTAATAAGAATCATGTTTTTTTAGGATTTAATGCCCTTAACACATGTGAATCTCTAATTATTCAGGGGTTACTTCAAAATGGTTCTGCAAACATATACTGGGATGCAGATAATAGTTATTTAAATGATAATATCCACGATGCCGGTCTATTTATTAGAGAACATAGAGCTAATTGGAATTACTTCAAAAAACAACCTTTTAATTGGGTAACTTCAAATTATAATCAGGAGAAAAACATTCAGGTTGTTGGTGTTCCTAAGTTGGTAGGTCAAGCAAAATATATTGGGCAAATTTTAGAAAAGATTGGTGTAAAAAATAACGACTTAAAGCATACTGCTGTCGTTCTTGGAGAAGAAAACCTATTAATTCCTGTTTTAAATTCTATACCAAAAGAGATTAGTCAAATCAACGTCACAATGGGATTGCCACTAAAATTTGTTCCCTTAGCTTCATTGTTCGATTTGTTGTTTTCAATTCACAAAAAACCCACCAATAGATACTACTTTAGAGAAGTAATAGACCTTATTTCTCATCCATCAATTTATAGTTTATTTGAAAAAGATGGAGGTAATTATCTAAATGAAATTTCCAGTTTTATTCAAAAAAACAATTTGGTACATCTGTCTTCTGTAGAACTTAAAAAAATTGCGCACAAAGATGTACATAGCATTATAGATTTAATGTTTTCCTCATGGGAGAACGATCCTAAGAAAGCCTTAAATCACTGCTCTAATCTTATCTATTTAATTAAAGATAGTATTAACGACACTGTGAGCAATAAAGGTTTAGACCTTGAGTATTTATATAGATTTCACTCACTGTTCAATGAACTAAAAGAACTAAATGATAATTACCATTATTTAAACTCTATAGAAAGCTTATACCGTATTTACAACGATGCACTACAAACCGAAACATTAGATTTTCAAGGAGAACCATTAGAAGGTCTTCAAATTATGGGTATGTTAGAGTCTCGTGTTCTGGACTTTGAAACTGTTATAATAAGCTCCGTAAACGAAGGCATACTCCCTTCAGGAAAAACAAACAATTCTTTTATATCTTTTGATGTTAAGGTTCAAAACAAATTGCCAACTTATAAAGAAAAAGATGCTGTCTATACCTATCACTTTTACAGATTAATACAACGAGCAAAAAATGTTTACATACTTTACAATACCGAAATCGATGCCCTAAAAGGAGGTGAAAAAAGTAGATTTATAACTCAAATGGACGTCGAAGGCATTCACAACATTAACCATACTATTGTTTCGCCAGATGTTCCTGCCATAGAAAGCAGCTTAAAACAAATTTCAAAAACAAAAGCTATAATTTCAAAGTTAGAAGAACTCTCAAATTATGGATTTTCTCCATCATCTTTAACCAATTACATTAGAAACCCACTAGACTTCTATTATGAAAAAATATTGGGTGTTAAAGAGTTTGAAGACGTAGAAGAAAACATTGCAGCGAACACACTAGGCTCTGTAATACACAATACTTTAGAGGACTTCTATAAGCCCTTTGTTGGTAAAATGCTTACTGTAGATGCGTTAAAAGCGTTTAAATCTCAAATAAAAAATTCTGTTACACATCACTTTAAAGATTTGTATAAAGACGGTAATTTTAGTTCTGGGAAAAACCTAATAATATTCGAAATTGCTCAGCGCTATATTTCAAATTTTATTAATTCTGAAATTGAACAACTTAAAGCCGGCAGCCAAATAAAAATATTAGCAATTGAAGCAGATGAAAAAATTGAGTTGAATTTTGATAATATTTCTTACCCAATATATCTTACTGGTAAAGTAGATCGAATAGATGAGTTTAATGGCATCACAAGAGTGATAGATTACAAGTCAGGTAAAGTCGATCAAGGCAAAGTAGAAATCGTAGATTGGGAAGACCTCACAACAGATTACGACAAGTACAGTAAATCTTTTCAAATTTTATGTTACGCTTATATGATGTATCAAAAGAAACTAATTGATTTACCAATAGAAGCGGGTATTATTTCTTTTAAAAATTTAAATAGCGGTTTCCTAAAATTTGGCAAAAAAGAGTCTACCTATAGCAGAAATAAGAATCAGCTCATTACCGAAGAAACACTAATCAACTTTGAGGTTGAACTTAAAAAACTGATAACAGAAATCTGTAATCCAGATGTTGACTTCATAGAAAAAGAATTAGACCAATGATCATTGACAAAAATATAGTTATAGAAAGAATTAACAAGAAACCCATTCTTTTAGACCTATTCTATAACCAGGAAAACACAAATCAGCCCATCGTTATATTTTGTCATGGCTACAAAGGCTTTAAAGATTGGGGAGCTTGGGATTTAATGGCTAAAGCTATATCTGATAAAGGTTTTTGTTTTTTGAAATTCAATTTTTCGCATAACGGAGGCACTGTAGAAAACCCAATAGATTTTCCAGATCTTGAGGCTTTTGGTAATAACAATTATACCAAAGAATTAGATGATTTAAATGATGTTCTAGGTTGGATTCAAAAACATTTCAAAAATGACCCTAAAGTAAATATTAATGAGATTTCATTAATTGGCCATAGTCGAGGTGGTGGTATTACCATTTTAAAAGCTTCTGAAGACCATAGAATATCAAAGTTGGTATCCTTAGCTAGCGTTAGTGACTATGCTTCACGTTTTGGTTCTGAAAGCGACATCAAACAATGGCAGAAAGATGGTGTAAAATATGTGATCAATGGTAGAACTAAACAAGAAATGCCACACCATTATCAGTTTTTTGAAGACTTTAAAGCCAATGAAGAACGACTAAATATTGAAAAAGCAACGAAGTCAATAGACATACCTCATCTGGTAATTCATGGTTCTGATGACACCTCAGTAAAAATGGAGGAATCAGAAGCTCTACACAGATGGAACCCAAAAAGTCAATTAAAAATTATCGAAGGAGCCAATCATGTTTTTAATACTTCGCATCCATGGCAGAAGGACGAATTATCCACAGAATTACATGAAGTTGTAGCCAAAATTATTACGTTTTTGCATTCCTAAACATCGTATTTAAGCAACACTAAGTTCGATATCGCAACAACGTTTTATTTTGTTTAGAAGTGCTTCTTTTTTAACAGGTTTGGTCATGTAATCATTCATGCCTAATGCCATTACACGTTGTCTTGTTTCTTGCATGGCATCTGCTGTAACTGCTATGATTGGTATCTTTCCTATGACCTGTCCTAATTCTCCACTTCTAATTAACTTAGTAGCTTCATAACCATCCATAATTGGCATCTGCAGGTCCATTAAAACAACATTATAAACTTCCTTTTTCAAAGCATCTATAGCTTCTGCTCCATTTTCAACAACGGTAAAAGATACATTATCTAACCCTTTTAATAATTGGCGCATTACCATTTGGTTCAGCTTATTATCCTCTACGACTAAAATGTGCATTTGCTTTTCGAAGACAACAAGGTTTTCGATGTCTCTAGTTTTGTTATCAGCAACTTGAGTTAAAGGTATTTTTATGAAGACATCAGTACCATCATCTACTTTACTTTCAATATTGATTTTACCACCAAACAGAGTAACTAAGTGCTTTGCTATGGTTAAACCTAAACCAATACCACCAAATTGACGTTTGTGATTCAAACGCATCTGGTTAAAACTATTAAATACATCATCCTTGTCTTCTTCATTCATTCCAACACCTGTATCAGATATTTGAAATGAAAATTCAGACACATTATCTGGTCGGTCTATACATTTCAACTTCATAATTACCTGGCCACTATTAGTAAACTTTACAGCATTACTTAATACGTTATTGATGATTTGTACAAACCTATCAGCGTCACCAGAAACCTTGGCTGGTATATCGGTATCCATTTCAAAACTGTAAACTAGGCCTTTATTTTGCGATTCCAACTTCCAGTTTTCACTAATCTGGTTTAGGATTAGTGACGGATTGAAATCTTCATTTCTCAATTGGAGTTCGTTCTTTTCTATTTTTTCAAAATCCAAGACATCGTTGACATTGCTTAGAAGACTTATGCTCGCGTTTCTAATCGTTTGATATTTCTTTCGATCTTCAATACTATTGTCACCATTTCCAAGTTCGGCTTCTACAATTCCCATAATGGCATTAATTGGTGTACGTAGCTCGTGACTCATATTAGACATGAAATACGTTTTCAGTTCACTTATCTCTTCTGATCTTTTTAAAGCTAATTTTTGTGCTTTCTCATTATCTTGTCTTAATCGCTTTATTAAATTGGTCATGGAAAGTGATAAGAAAACAACCTCTAAACCAGATCCGAACTTAGAACTATTCAACGTGTAAAAATTACTTGGCAATAGTCCTAAATTATTCATTACAAAGCCTAAAAGTCCAACCACCAAGAATAATATTCCAAGAGAAAAATAAGGGTCAATCTTTATTTTCTTGAATCTCATCGTAAATACCGTAGTGAGAATAAGTAGCAAACTTATAAGACCATTAAGGTTACTAAATGGATAAGTAAGTTCTAACGTTTTTGCATTGATAAATATCATCGCAAACAGAACTATTAAAACAATATAGACTACATTATATATGCGTTGAAACCCTTTTAAATTTTCCTTTATGTTTAAAAAATATTCACAATATTTCAATAAAAACAAGTTAGATAAAAGCGCAGAAACAAGGACCATTCTACTATTAAAATAACTTTCGTTTGGTAAAAAATATTGATGAATAAATCCGTCTAAAGACGCTTGCATTAAAGCAATGGAAAATACATAAAGCCCATAATACAAAAATGACTTCCTCTTAAGACTTCCGTAGAAAAACAGATAAACCAACCCTGCTAAAAGTAAAACTCCGTAGAATAAGCCCAAAAATAATTGCTGCCTGTAATTACTAAGAAAAAAGTTAACACCATTATAAAGATCTAAGGGTACATTAATGGTTTCCCCATCACTAGACAGTTCTAAGTAAAACTGTTGTTCCGTGTTTGCAGGTAATATTATTTTGAAAACGGTTTCTCTATGACTAACATCTCTATTATTAAAATTGATTTGATCGCCATTACTGTGTTTTATTGTTTCGTCCCCAATTTGATAAAGATTTGCAACATCAGTTATTGCTCTTGCGGTTTGCAAGAAATATAATTTATCTTGATTTGAAGAGTTTGTTAATCGGAAGCGCACCCAATAGGTATCTGAAGTAAAACCAAGATCATGGTTCGCCGATTGAAGTTTCTTGTAGCTTAGCGTATCGTTTGCCAAAACATCATCAATAGACAATTCTTTATCATAAACGTCAACATATTCTGCATATTGATAAAGATTTCCTTCTGAAGTTTCTGGATTAAAAGCTGTGTTTTGGGCGTATAAGGAAGACGCCAAAAAATAGATAATTAGTAGGGCTTTGTTCATGTAAGGGGCATTAAACAAATGCGAACATACTAAATAATAATTAAATACAACATTTATCTATCATAATGTTTGTTAAGAAGATAGGTCTTGAACTTAAGGTATTCTCAAATTTATTTTGAACAATCTAAAGCAAATCATAAATACAAAAAAAGCCTTAGACAGAATAAATCTAAGGCTTTAATAGGTTGTGGAGCATATCGGAGTCGAACCGATGACCTCTACGCTGCCAGCGTAGCGCTCTAGCCAGCTGAGCTAATGCCCCAAATTTTATTTAAGTCCACTCAACACTAAAACAGGTATAGTAGAACTATGAAAGTCCTTTTTCAGGATAATATTATCTTCCCATAGTTTTGAGAAAAAACCGCGTTTGCGTCTTACTACGCACAACACATCTGGACTGTGATTTTTATAATGCTCTAACACCGCTTGAAATGTTGTTGGGCTTTCTGCCTTAGTTGTATTAGTTACCATTGCTTTTAACTCATCATTCACCTCAAAATCTTCAGGATTATGGTATGATGTTTTCACCAATAACAAATTAAGAACGGCTTTAAATTGGTTTTTGATGCTATGAATTGGTTGCAAAACACCTTTTCGCTTTATAACAACTGATTTCACTGCTAATAACATCTTTACAATAGGCTTATATACATAACCTTCAGGAACAATTAAAGCTGGTATTTGTGTGCGCTTTATAATTTTTCCAGATGTTTTTCCTAAATAAACCTCATCTTTTATAGAATTGGTTCTGGGTTCCAAAATAATTAAATCCACATCCAAAGCATTACAAACCTTCTCTAAAGTATCTATTAACTTTCCTTTGAAAGTTTTAGCAATAACCTCAACTCCTCTCGTATTAATTGAAGCAATATGAGATTCTAAAAAAGCTTGAGATTCTCGTTCTAGTATATGGTCTACTTTTATCATTGTCCCAGCTTTAGTGTAAACATTATATATTTGAACAACGTAAACTTTAGCACCGAAAGCTTGAGCAAAATCAACGGCATATTGTAAATGCGATTTTGCATTTTTTGAAGATCCAACAGGAACAAGTATTGTTTTCATTACAGTGAAATTTAAACAAAAGTAAGCATAATTAATGATTCGAAAAGCAGTAAAAAAAGATATTGATGCCATCCTAAACATCACCAAAGCATGTGCAGCCTACATGATAGAATGCGGTATTTTTCAATGGAATGAACACTATCCTAACCGATTGGCTTTTGAAAATGACGTAGCCAGAAACGAACTTTTTGTTTTAGAAGTTGATAATGAAATCAAGGGTTGCATAGTGATTTCAACTCTTATGGATGAAGAATACCAACCTATTAAATGGTTGACAAAAAACGAAAATAATGTTTGCATCCACCGATTGGCAGTACACCCAAGACTTCAAGGTAAAGGTTACGCACAACAGCTTATGAGTTTCGCCGAAAATTATGCCATAGAAAACAACTATAGCTCTATAAGATTAGACACCTTTTCCCAGAACAAAAGAAACCAAAAGTTTTACGAACTTCGCGGCTACAAACGATTAGGAGATATTTATTTTCCAAAACAAAGTGAATTTCCTTTTCATTGTTATGAGCTAATACTTTGAGTACAAAAATTACATTACAGCACATTAATAAACTTGCTATACCAGCTTTAATTTCTGGTGTGGCTGAACCTATTTTATCATTGACAGATGCCGCTATCATTGGTAATATGGATAAAAATGCTACAGTATCTTTGGCTGCTGTTGGTATTGTGGGTACTTTTTTTTCGATGCTTATTTGGGTTTTGGGTCAGACACGTAGTGCTATTTCTTCTATAGTATCACAATATCTCGGAGCAGGAAAAATTGACGAGGTAAAAAACCTGCCTGCGCAAGCCATTTTTATTATCACGTCGTTGAGCCTTATTATTATTGTGGTAACTTATCCTTTGGCTGCTCAGATATTTAAACTTTATAATGCTTCAGAAGATATACTCAACTTTTGTGTAGACTATTA
>JASBSE010000402.1 GCA_030149115.1 Winogradskyella sp.
GGAACAATTAGCATGTATCTTGGTAATAATGTAGAATCTCAAAAACACTTATTGGAGGCTGCTGAAATCTATGATGTGGTTGGTACGGCTAAGCAAAAAGCGAGAATCAATAATACATTGGCAGGCTTTTATCTTAATGTAGATCAACTCGAAAAAGGGAAGCAACAATATATAAAAGCATTAAAACAATTTGAAGTCTTGAAGGATAGTACTGGTTTAGCAAGTGTTAATGCAAACTTAGGTATGGTTTATACCGACTTGGGTGAATATGAAAAGGCAGAATATCATCTTATGAAACAAAAGGAATACAATGTGGTATTTCCTACGTTGCGAGAAATGGGATTTCATCACGATTTTCTTGGGTTATTGAGACAAGAACAGAATAGACTAGATGAAGCCTATGAGGAACATTTAAAAGCTTTGAAAATTCGTGAAAATTTAAGTAGCACATACAACTTATGTGAATCTAAAATTCATATGGGTGAGATTTTAATAAAACTTGAAAGGTATGATGAAGCTATAAATCAACTTAAGGATGTCTTTTCTTTTGAAGAGCATGAATCTTTAAACCAAGAGCAACGCGCTTATGATTTATTAGCAGAAGCTTATGAGAAACAAGGAGATTATAAGTCTGCACTTGGGAACTTCAAGGCCTACAAAACAATGACTGATTCTATTTATTCTAAAGAATCAATAGAAATTATTGCTGAGAAAGACGCACTATATAATCAACATAAAAAGGATGCTGAAATTGCATTGTTAAGTAAAGAAAAGGAAATTTCTGAAACCAAATTGTCTCGCTCTAAATCTATAATGATTATTTCATTTATAGGTTTAGGTTTACTAACCATTGCAGCTTTGGCATTATTAAAACTAAATAGAAAAATCAAAAGTAAAAACGAGACCATTTCAAAAGCATTAAAGGATAGAGAATTATTATTGCACGAAACACACCATCGCGTAAAGAATAATCTTCAAATGATATCGAGCTTACTTAATTTACAGTCTAAATATGTAAAGGACGATAATGTTTTTGAGGTTCTTCAAAATGGGAGAAACCGTGTACAGTCTATGGCTATTTTACACAAGAATCTTTATGTTGGTGAGGATTTAAATATGGTAAATATTCAACATTATTTTGAAGGTTTAGTAGATAGTATATTGAACTCTTATAATAAAACTGAAAGTGATGTCAATCTGAAGATTGATGCAGATAAAGTTACTATGGATGTAGAATCTGTAATCCCTCTTGGCTTAATTGTAAATGAGTTGATAACGAATTCATTAAAGCATGCGTTTCCTAAGGATATTAAATCTAAGCCTGAGATAACTTTAAAAATGTCTGAAAGAGAAGATTTCTACACCTTAAGGGTTTCGGATAATGGTGTTGGTATACAGAACGATATTATAGAAAATGGTAAAAAGGAGTCTTTTGGACAGCGCTTAATAAGATCGCTTTCTAAAAAGTTAAAAGCTTCTATGAGCGTTACTAATGATAATGGGACATCAGTATCCTTTGTGCTTCCTAAATAGCAATTAGTGTAACAAAGAATGTATAAGAGCTACTGTTTCTGAGCGTGTGTGCGTATTCATTTTTTCGTAAATGTTCTTAATATGCGTTTTTACAGTATTTACACTTACAAATTGCGATTCCGCTAATTGACGATTAGTTTTACCTTCATACAAACCTTCAAGAATATCAAACTCTCTTTGCGTAAGTGGAGTGTTGATTTTAGAATTTATCATTTCAATTTTTAAAGAAACGGGTAATACAAATTTCGAAAAATTATATAATGCGACTTCTATGTTAGAATAAAGCTCCTTTTCATTAAAAGGCTTTACAATATAGCCCATTGGCATAGTTGGCTTAGCACGCTCGAGAATTTCTTTACCAGAATAAGAAGTGAGATACAAAAATGGGACTCTACGAGTTTTATTAATGTGGGAAGCAACATCGAAACCTTCGTAACTACCATCTAAGTTAATGTCTAAAAGTACTAAGTCTGGTTGTTCATCATTAATATAATCTATGGCTTCCGTTTTAGAGTATGCTATAGCTACAACACTGTAATCTACATTGGTAAGCATATCATAAATATCCTCTCCAATAATAGGATCGTCTTCAACAATAAGTACTCTTATAGTAGACATTTATGTAGGGAGCTTTTAAAAAGTTTATAGCAAGTTACTAAGCATATATTTTGTTTCAAAAAAACACGATATAAATTCAAATTTAATAGATAAATAGAATGAATTGCCTAGGTTTTATTAAAATAGTCTGATTGAATCTGCTCGTTTTTACCATCTTGAAACTTGGTCATACTAAACCATTGATGTATAGAGTAACTACCAGTTTCACCTTTTTTATTTACAGCAATATAACCTACTTGAAAATTTTTGTAATCGCTATTCGGTTTATTTACAATTCTACTGATAGCTTCTTCACAAGCTTGTTGAGGTGTTTTGCCTTGACGCATTAATTCTACCACCAAAAAACTTCCAACGGTTTTAACGACTTCTTCTCCCAAACCTGTAGCTACACAACCACCAATTTCATTATCAATAAATAGTCCTGAACCAATAATTGGAGAATCTCCAACACGTCCTTGCATTTTGTAAGCCAATCCACTTGTGGTACAAGCACCTGCAATGTCACCATTTTTATCAATGGCAAGCATACCTATGGTGTCGTGATTTTCAATATTAATAATAGGTTTGTATTCGCTTTTTACTTTCCAGTCTTCCCAAGCTTTTTTTGAACCTTCGGTAAGTAAATCTTCTTCTTTAAAGCCTTGAGAAATTGCAAATTGTTTAGCGCCTTCACCGGCCAACATAACGTGTGGTGTATCTTCCATTACTTTTCTGGCTACGGAAACAGCATGCGTTATATCTTTTAGGAACACAACCGACCCACAATTACCATCTTTATCCATTATGCAAGCATCTAGAGTAACGTTACCATCTCTGTCTGGCAGACCACCTTTACCTACAGAGCTATTTTTAATATCAGCTTCTTCTACCATACAACCTTGCTCAACAGCATCAAGCGCATTGCCCCCAGATTGTAGTACCTTCATAGCTTTTGCTGTAGCATTTTTAACGTGCCAAGTGGCAATCACTAATGGTAAGCTTCCTTTAGAATTGTCTATTGGTGTAGTAACTGTAGGTTTATCAGAATTGTTTTCTGCACAACTAACCACTGAGTTTCCTAGAGCTAATCCAATGCCTGTTATGGATGTGTTTTTAATGAATTTTCTACGGTTCATATTGTTTTTATTTTGGTTGGTTAGACATTTCAAAAATTATCTTACCTCCATTCATAATGTCTTTATGTGATATTGAAGTGCCTTCAATTAGTTTTCCATTAATTGAAATGCTTTTAACATATACATTGTCTTTACTCTGATTATTAGCTGTAATAGAAAGTGTTTTGCCATTTTCTAAATGAATTTTAGCTTCTTTTACCAGTGGACTTCCTAAAGCGTAGTCTGATGATCCTGGTGTTACAGGATAAAACCCTAAACTGCTGAATATATACCAAGCACTCATTTGCCCTGCGTCATCGTTACCACATAGCCCTTCAACCGAAGCTCCGTACATCGTGTCCATAATCATTCTAACTCTTGCTTGAGTTTTTTCTGGATTATTGGTCCAATTATAAAGGTAAGGGATATGGTGACCAGGCTCGTTGCCATGAACATAATTGCCAATTATACCATCTCTAGTAATGTCTTCGTGTTTAGCAATGTATTTATCATCAATTTCCATCGTAAAAAGAGAATCTAAGTGTTGGCTAAACCTATCTTTTCCTCCCATCATATCTATCATATCATCTATGTTTTGAGGAACGTAGAGTCCGTAATTCCATGCATTGCCTTCAATAAATCCTTGTCCGTGTGTATCCATTGGGTCAAATTCGTCTCTAAATTTACCGTTAGCTAGTTTTGGGCGCATAAAACCTATTTGAGGATCGTAGACGTTTTTATAATATTTAGAGCGTTCGTAAAATTGTTGTTCAAGATTTTGATCGCCAACTTTTTGTGCTATTTGTAAAATACACCAATCATTGTAGGCGTATTCTAAAGTTTTTGATACTGATGAATGGCTTTTGTCATCTGGCACGTATTTGTACTCTATATAATCGCCTAATCCATCAAAATAACTTACGCTAGCCGTATTAACGGATGCTTCTAATGCACGATTATAGTCAAAATCACCAACATTTTTAGCCATAGCATCTGCAATTACCGAAGTAGCATGGTAGCCAATCATACACCAGTTTTCATTAGCGTAATGACTCCAAATAGGAAGCATTTTATGAACACTTTCATCGTGGTGAGCTAACATAGATTTTATCATATCGTTGTTACGCTCTGGCTGTGTTATATTGAATAAAGGATGCAATGCTCTGTAGGTATCCCAAAGCGAGAAAATAGTATAGTTAGTAAAACCATCAGATTGATGAATGTTTTGGTCTAAACCTCTGTATTGTCCATCTACATCTTCATAAATAATAGGTGATAAGTTGGTGTGATAAAGTGCTGTGTAAAATGTTGTTTTTTGTGCTTCAGTTAAAGTTTCAACTTCAATTTTAGATAGCTCTTTGTTCCATTTTTGTTGGGTTTCTTGTTTTGTTTTTTCAAAATCCCAATGCGAAATTTCAGTTTCTAAATTCTTCATAGCACCAGCAGAACTTACAGATGATAGTGCAAATTTTATTTTTATTTGTTCGTTTTCAGTTGTATTAAAATTAAAATATGCTCTAATATCTTTTCCTGCCATTTCTGGAAAATTTTCATCCTGCTTAAAACGTCTGTAAAATCCATCGTATTTCACGTTGTCATATTTTTTATGACCATAGCTGGTAAAAGGTTTAGAGAATTTTGCTGCAAAAAACACTTTTTTATCTCTTGCCCAACCTTTAGTTTGCCTGTAGCCTGTTATGGTTGAATCGTTTTCTACTCTAATGAAGGTCCAGATATTTTTGTTGTCATGGTGATAAACATTGTAAACCATATCTAAAATAATATGAGAACTATCAGACTTCGGAAATGTATATTGATGAAAACCAACACGCTCGCTAGCGGTTAGTTCAGCCTTAATGTTGTAACTTTCTAAATCTACTTTGTAATAACCTGGTGAAGCTTCTTCATTATCATGAGAAAATTTAGAATAAAAACCTTTTGTGTCATTAGATTCTATTGGGTCTAGTACAAGGTTTCCCGTAGTAGGCATTATTAAAAAATCGCCAAGATCTGAGTGTCCTGTACCACTAAAGTTAGTGTGTGCAAAACCAATTATTGTAGAGTCTTTGTGTTGATAGCCAGCACAATATTCATAGGTTTCGGTATTGTAACTCCCGTCGTTTTTAAACATCACTTCAAAGTTGGTCTGTGGACTTAATTGCACCATACCAAAAGGTGTGGTTGCACCTGGAAAAACGTGACCCATTTTGCTGGTGCCTATAAATGGATTTACATATTGAGTGTAATCTACAGTAGGAATACTTTTAGAATTCTCTTGTTGATCATTGTCATTACAAGAGCAAAAGAAAAGGCTTAAACTAAGTATATAAAAAATGTTCTTAAGCATAAATGAAATTTAGTATTCAACACCTTGTTTGTCTAAAACGGTCTTGGTTCTAAACGCATAAAATAAAAGATAGGCAAAGCAAGCAACGGCCATCCAATACGACGATTGTATGGTGAATACATCAGCCAATTTTCCTTGTACAGGTGGAATAATAGCTCCACCTAAAATCATCATGATTAAGAACGCAGAGCCTTGTGAAGTGTATTTGCCTAAGCCAGCAATACTTAATGTAAAGATACAAGGCCACATAATAGAACAGAATAATCCACCAGAAAGAAATGCAAATAGTGCCACATTACCTGAAGCAAATAACCCAATCAGCATAGCTATAATTCCGAATAAACTAAAGATTTTTAATGTTTGAACAGGTTTGTCTTTTGCTAAGAAAAAGCCTCCAATTTGTACAGCAATACAAATGGCGAAGAATATAATTTCATCAGAACTGAAGCTGTACTTTATAGAATTTACCAGGATAATAACACCAAAAGCAATGTAAGGTACAATGATAAGCAAGGCTTTTTTAAGACCTTT
>JASBSE010000406.1 GCA_030149115.1 Winogradskyella sp.
AACTTTATAACTCATTTTTTAAAACAACTTTAACCCTGCTTTTGAAAGTGAATAGTAATACGCTGCAATAGCGGCAATAATAAATATGATGATTAGTGCCAATACTCCAATAATTCTATCTTTTTTAGTGATATTGTTCTTGGTTCGGTGTTTATTTCTTTCAGCTTTTCTCCTATTTCTTCTACTCTCACTCATCATCGCTCTTCTTACCATTGCATATATTTCTTTATGGGACTCTTATTTAAGGCTGACCTATTCTATGGTCTCCCTTACTTCACCACATTTTAACATTGCTTCTCCGTAATACGGATTGCGAATTTCTTCTTCAAGGCTTAACCAATAGGCACCTTTATTGTTATCTGCCATAGGGCAATACTCGCTAAAGACTTTTTGGTTTACGCCAAAAAGTTGCACAGCACTTATCATATGTGCAGAAAGGTGCTTAAAATGTCCTCTTTGTGCCGCTATATCTGAATTGTTTTCAATAGCATTTGCAGAATTTTTTACCTCTTTTTGGATTGTCATCCAATGGTTATGTGCTTCTTCATCGGACAATAATTTCATATTTACTTTTGCTAAATTCTGACTTATTCTCTTTGCAGCAGTTTGTGCTTCTTCAGAGTTGTCATCAACTAGAGCATCCTTTAATAGAATATAGCCATCAAAAACCTCTTTTAATTGGCTCTGAAATTTATTAGGAACTTCAATTCTCTTGTTCATCTCTGAATGATTGGTGCTGTTCATCTTTTCCCCTGAACCGTCATTTTGCATTCCTAGATGGCCTTCGTGTCCTGTCATAGTTTTTCCCCCTTCAGCATTCATCATTGATTTTTTGCCTTGCAATTGTGCTGCTGCATCTACAGTGAATGTTCCATTTGTCACTACTTCATCACCATTTGCAAGTCCCTCAAGAATGGTATAACTCTCACCATTGGTATTACCCAATAAAACTTCTCTCATTTCGAAGACAGGTTCGTTCGGTTTTGTTTTAACATAAACTACAGACCGTTTTCCTGTCCACAAAACAGCGGTAGCAGGAACGGTTACTGCACTTTTAGAACCCGATTGAATGCCTTCAATGGTACCTTCAACGAACATTCCTGGTTTAAACTTGTCTTTTATATTATTTAATACAGCTCTTACAACTATAGTTCTAGTCGCTGAATTTAATAGCGGGTCAATGAATGAAATTTTTGCATCAAAAACTTCATTACGGTAGGCGTTTGTCGTTATTTTAATAGTCTGACCTTCTCTTAATAATGCAATTTGATTTTCATAAGCATCAAATTCTGCCCAAACGGTATTAAAGTTTGCAATCTTATATAGTGGTTGACCTTGCTTTACATAGTCGCCTTCTTCTACCATCTTATGAGTGACTGTTCCAGAAACCGTGGCGAATACGGGAAAATATTCTTGCACTTTTCCAGCAGATTCAATAGCGTTAATCTGTTTCTCTGAAAGTTTCCATAGTTTAAGTTTATTTCTTACGGCCTTATAAAGTTCTGGTTGCGATTCTTTAAGTGAGGACGCCGTTAGTAGTTCTTGTTGTGCAGCAACTAATTCTGGTGAATAGATAGTAGCCAAACGTTGTCCTGCACCTACACGTTCTCCTGTAGAATTAACGTATAATTGCTCTATTCTACCACCAAAGTAGGTAACTTGTACCGCATTAGATTCTTCATTGGGCCTAATCTTACCCGATAGCTTTAATGAGTTATCACCCATTTGTCCCTGCCCTACAACTGAGGTTTGAATATTAGCCAAAGCCATAGCATTTTCTGTCATTTTAATCTCATTAGCATTGAGACCATCTGTGCCTGCTTCTGCTGGTATTAAATCCATTCCGCAAATAGGGCAATCTCCTGGTTCCGGTTGCATAATCTGTGGGTGCATCGAACAAGTCCACATTTGGTTAGTAGCGATTTCCTCTGAGTGGTTGTGACCATCCAAAACTGTGTTTGTTGCTGTATCAGCAGAACCTCTACCGAAAATTAGATAGCCACCAAACAGGCCAACAATTACCGCAACACTTATGTAAATAATGTTTTTATTCATAATATTACTTTTTTGTTCTCTTATTTATTTTTCTAA
>JASBSE010000446.1 GCA_030149115.1 Winogradskyella sp.
GTTACCAAAGGTAATTGGGAAGTAACAGATTATTATGGTTTTAATGAAAAGGCTAATACTATATACTTTCAATCTACTGAAAACGGTTCTATAAACAGAGATGTGTATTCAGTAAAGTTAAATGGTAAGAATAAAACCCAATTAACAAAAACCGAAGGTACCAACAGCGCTTCATTTAGTGCTGATTTCACATATTTTATTAATACACATTCTAGTGCAACCACACCTTACGAATATACTTTGCATGATTCTAAGAATGGAAATCTTGTAAAAGGAATTAAGGACAACGATCGCTTAGCTAAAAAAGTAGGCGACTATGTAACGTCTAAAAAGGAGTTTAGTACTATAAACGTTAATGGTAACGATTTAAATATGTGGATGATAAAACCTGCTGATTTTGATAAAAGTAAGCAGTATCCATTATTTATGTATCAATATTCAGGTCCAGGTTCTCAGCAAGTGGCAAACCGATGGAATGGTGCAAATGATTATTGGTATCAAATGCTGGCACAACAAGGTTATATTATAGTTTGTATAGATGGTAGAGGAACAGGTTTTAAAGGCGCAGACTTTAAAAAAGTAACGCAGAATGAATTAGGAAAATATGAAGTTGAAGACCAAATTGAAGCGGCTAAAAAGTTAGGATCATTGCCTTATATAGATGCATCTCGCATCGGAATTTGGGGTTGGAGTTATGGAGGTTTTATGAGTAGTAATGCGCTGTTTAAAGGCAGTGATGTCTTTAAAATGGCAATTGCAGTTGCTCCTGTAACAAGCTGGAGATTTTATGATACAATTTACACGGAACGTTATATGACAACACCACAGGAAAATCCAAGTGGCTATGATGATAATTCACCGATTAATCATGTCGATAAATTAAAAGGTGATTTCTTGTTAATTCATGGTACTGGTGATGATAATGTACACGTGCAGAATACCATGCGTATGGTTGAAGCTTTAATACAAGCAGATAAACAATTCGAGTGGATGATTTACCCAGATAAAAACCATGGTATTTATGGAGGTAACACAAGATTACACCTTTATAAAAAGATGACGAATTTTATTCATAAAACTTTAGGTGACAGACGAAAAAGCGGAATTAAAGAAGAAAAGGAAACGTCAAAAATTAAAGGCTAACTAACTAAAACTAACTAATACAAATTATATGTCAACAGCAATTAAACAACCGCACCAAAAAGAACTATTTGGACATCCAGTAGGTTTATTCATTTTGTTTTTTACCGAAATGTGGGAGCGATTTTCTTACTATGGAATGCGTGGTATTTTGGTATTATACATGGCAACTTCTGCTACAGCAATAGATCCAGGATTAGGGTGGACAAACAAAGATGCTATTTGGTTATATGGATGGTACACTATGCTGGTTTACGTTGCTTCTATTCCAGGAGGTTGGATTGCTGATAAATTTTTAGGTCAAAAGAAAACCGTAATGCTTGGTGGACTTTTACTTTGCTTTGGGCATGGTATATTGGCAATACCTCAAGATTGGGCATTTTTTACAGGTCTAATTTTAATCATCTTAGGCGTTGGCGGTCTTAAACCCAATATTTCTACTATGGTAGGAGGTTTGTATAAAGAAGGTGATATTCGTAGAGATAGCGGATTTACTATATTCTATATTGGTATTAATATTGGTGCATTTTTAGCTAGTATTACTGTAGGTCTTGTAGCATATTATTATGGATGGCACTATGGTTTTGGTTTGGCAGGAATAGGAATGTTATTTGGACAATTGGTTTTTGTTTGGGGACAAAAGTTCTTAAAAGGTGTAGGTGAATTTTCTGGTGGGCAAGAAGCTTCATTGGCAGAACAGGAAGCTGCAAAAAGACCATTAAATAAAATTGAAAAAGATAGAGTTGTAGTTTTACTCATTTCATTTTTAATTGTAGTTGTGTTTTGGGGAGCTTTTGAGCAAGCAGGAGGGTTAATGAATCTTTACACAGATGCAAAAGTAGATAGAACTACAGGATGGAGTTGGTTAGCTGAAATACCAGCGGCTGTATTCCAATCATTAAATGCTGGTTATATAATTATTTTTGGAACTATAATAGGTGGTTTCTGGATCTGGTGGAAAAAGAAAGGAAAAGAGTCTTCTTCATTATTTAAAATGGCAATAGGTACCATTATAATGGGACTTGGTTATGTTTTTATGATGTTTGCTTCTCAAGAAGCAAGTGCAGAAACATTCGGTAAGGCAGCTATGATTTGGATTTTCCTTGCTTATTTGTTTCATACAATAGGAGAGTTATGTACATCTCCTGTAGCATTATCGTTCATTACTAAGTTAGCGCCTTTAAAGTATGCTTCAATTATGATGGGAGTATATTTTGCGGCAACAGGTTTTGGTAATAAACTGGCAGGAAGCATTGGTGAGTCTGCGCAGCTAGAACCTTTTGAAGGTAAAATGATTGTAAGCAAAGAACAAATTTTGCCTTACATGGAAAAAGAAACTTTCAAAATTAAAAATGAAAATAAAGAAGTTGTTGAGATAACAGAATTTCCGATTAATGAAGATAAAAATTTTAGTATAAGAGCTAAAGTTTATGAAGAAAATGGAAGCGTTGTTTTTAAAGAGTATAAAACAGAAAAGGATTTAAATTCTCTTTTTGAATTATCTAAAGAAGAAAATGCTAATACAAATGAGTTGTTAGCAACCTTAAAAGAAAATAAAATTACTGCTTCTAATCCTTACCATGCTAAGTTATCTTTTGAAAAGGATAAAGACAAAGCTCAGATAACAGCAAATAAAGGAGATGGTAAAGATTATGGTGTGTCTTTTGTGTTAGAGGAGCAACAAAGTGAAGTAGAGTATACTACTTTTAAATGGTTGGTGATATTTACTGTTGCGTTCGGTTTACTTCTTATTTTGTTTTTAAAGAAATTAAAGAAGTTAACACATGGTGCAGAAGACAACGAACACGAAATGCTTGAGACTGAAAAGTACGAAATAGCAGATCCTGATATTAATAACTAACAATAAATTATTTCCCTCGTAGATTAATATTTACGAGGGTTTTCTCTACTAACTAAATTAGCTTTTTTTTATGAGCACAGATATTCAAAATCTATTCAAAGACAAGGTTCTTGGGCATCCAGCAGGCCTTTTTGTTTTATTTTTTACAGAAATGTGGGAGCGTTTTTCGTTTTATGGAATGCGTGTTCTTTTAGTGAATTTTTTAACAATGGCCTTAGTCGGCTACAACCCTGGATGGGAGTGGTCTGTTGAAAACGCTGGTGCGCTTTTTGGTACTTATGCTATGCTGCTTTATATAACTCCTATTGTCGGTGGAATAATTGCTGATAAATTTACGGGTTATCGTTGGGCTGTTATTATAGGTGCGTTTATTATGACTTTGGGGCATGCTTCAATGGCTTTAGAGACTGAAGCATCACTTTATATAGGATTAGCATTGCTTGTAATTGGAACAGGTTTTTTTAAGCCTACAATGACATCTATTATTTCTGAAATGTATAAGGAGAACCCAGAAAAAAAGGATGGTGCTTATACTATTTACTACATGGGTGTAAATGCAGGTGCGTTTTTTGGGATGATGCTCTGTGGTTATTTAGCTGAAAAAATTGGATGGGCTTGGGGCTTTGGACTCGCAGGTGTATTCATGTTATTAGGTACTATTCAGTTTTGGTTAGCAGGAAAATTGTTTGGAGATATTGGAGCAAAACCATCTAAGATTGTTGAGGCAGAGATTCCTCAAAATATAAATGAAGAATATCCAGAGAAGAGAAGTGATGATGGTGATAATGAAAAACCAAATCCTTTTACAACTATAGACAAAATCCTTATTCTTATTTCATCAGTAATTGGATTAGGATATGCTTTTAACGATCCGTTGTCAAAAATTGCAGGTTTCGATATGTTCTCGGCGCTTAGAATAGGAAGTCTTGAGGGACAATATGTAGCAGTACTTTTTGCGTTGGTTGCGTTTTTATATTTAACTATTAGCAGAATAGGGCGCTACACCAAAGTTATTAGAGACCGTATGATTGCCTTTATTGTTTTCGCATTTTTTACAGTCTTCTTCTGGATGTCTTTTGAGCAAGGAGCATCATCATTAATTGTATTTGCAAGAGATAATGTAGATAGAATGCTAAGTGGCAATGCGGCTATAACATTTAATATTATAAATGCTTTACTAACCATAATTCCATTAGTAATAATAACCTACGTTCTGTACTTGCTTTGGAAAAAAACATATAATAAAATTTCTACATCTAACATAGTTCTTGTTGTATGCTTTTTATTAATGTGGGCAATTGTAGGATGGATGCTTAACCGCGATTTTAATACTGTAGCTTATGATGTGTCTTATAAAGTTGTTAAAACAAATGCTGAATCTAATAGTTATAAAATCGATGAAAGTAGATTAGAGTTGTACAAAGATAAAATCCTTTCAGGAACATTTTCTGCTCTTGTGGATGGCAAAGAAAAATCAGTGACAATAGATAGTATAGCTTATAATGGAAAATTTGTAAAGCTTAAAGAATCTGAACTATATGATAATAAAGAAAAGAAGGAGGAGCAGAAGAAGTTTAATGAGGAATATGTAAACAAAGTTCTATCATTTAATAGTAGTAAAGAGGCTATAGTTTATTATCACAAAAAAGAAAAGGAAGTTTTAAAAATTCCTTTAAAAGAATTGTATTTCAATACCGCTATTACTGAAAATATGGTGCTAAACCCTCAGTATGTTATTGAAGATAAAACAACTTCTGTAGCAGAACCAGAAGTGTTAACTACAGGTGATAAAATTTATATGATAGCTAAAAATAATGAAGGTACAGAGTTTGGTTATCTTACTGAAGAACGTTTAGCTCTTGCAAGAGAGAACGGTAAGACGTTAAATAGAGACAATGGTGTGGTTGAAGCAACAATAACAAAAGTGAAAGAAAATGAAGTAGAGATTACAGTGTCTTGGTTTAGTATTCTTAATTCATTCTTCATTATTGCTTTTGCCTCATTCTTTTCTCGTTGGTGGGAAAGTAAATACAATCCATCTGCAGCTAGCAAATATGCGTTAGGATTAATTATAATGGGTGTAGGATTTGGGCTACTTGCCTTTGGTTCTACTGGAATCCAAGAAGGTGTTAAAGTGAGTATGATATGGTTAATCTTAGCTTATCTATTCCATACTCTTGGAGAACTTTGCTTATCGCCAGTAGGTTTATCTTATGTAAGTAAGTTAGTGCCTGCCAGAATGATAGGTTTTATGTTTGGTATGTGGTATTTGGCAATTGCTATAGGTAACAAATTAGCGGCGGTAATAGGTGGTCAGATAGAAAATATTACTAAAGAATATAGTCTATCTACTTTCTTTTTGATATTTACAATAGTGCCTGTTGCAGCAGGAGTATTGGTGTATTTCTTAAATCCTGTACTTAAAAAATTAATGCACGGAGTTAAATAGGCTTTTATTAAAATAATTAAAAAATGCTCCTATTCAGGAGCGTTTTTTGTAAGTTCGGTACAAGAATTGCAACAAATAAGTTATGGAAAAAACAAAATTACTTATAGCGTTTATAGCTTTTGGAACATTAGTTTCTTTTCAAAAGACTACAAAAGCGCCAGAAAAAGAAATCAATTGGATGACTTTAGAAGAAGCGATTAAGCTTCAGGAAACAGAGCCTAAAAAAATCATTATGGATGTTTACACTAACTGGTGTGGTCCATGTAAGATGCTTGATAAGAATACCTTTCACAACGAAGATGTTGTAAATTATATAAACGAACATTATTATGCAGTAAAATTTAATGCAGAAGGTAATGATACAATTACTTACCAAGATAAGACATATAAAAACCCTAATTACGACCCGGCAAAAGCTAATAGACGTAATAGTGCGCATGAGTTAACACGTTTTCTAAAGGTAAGAGCATATCCAACAATGGTGTTTTTTGATATTGAAGGCAACTATATTGAGGCTATCAGAGGATATTTAAAACCACGTCAATTAGAGTTATATTTAAAGTTGTTTAAGACAGATAAATATAAAGAAATGACGACGCAAGAGAAGTTTAATGAGTATTATAAAAACTTTGAGCCTACCTTTAAAGAGTAGTGGTTTTATTTCAAGATAAATGCTCCCTTTTCATTTGTATAATGGAAAGGGATTTTTTTATCTCTGCAAGTGATCTTCCATCGTTTCACGTAAGACTTATAATTACTTGCATCTGCAATAATTTGTTGAGGTTTAATACTGTCAATAACTCTTTCTAAATTAACTTTAGGAGAATCACGAAGTAAGATGAAATCTGGTTGAAAAGACAAGTTTTTATAAATTCCTAAGCTATCTATAATTAATAATCGCTTGTTTTTAAATTGATAAACATACTTTAGTTTAGATAGGGCTACACGGTCTATGAATTCTCCAACTTTATAATTTTTGAGAATATTATCATTTTTAAGTTTTGAAGTATCTAAGTTATGATGAACCTCAAGTCTGTTATTCTGTTTAAACCCTATAATAGAAACGCGACTTTTGTTAAAGACAATGAAAGCTTCATCTTTATTTTGAAACTTATTAAAAACATAAGTGCCTTGCAATATAATAATACTAATAAGACATATTGCTAACCATTTAAAAGTTCTTAACTTATAAACCTGAACAGCACTAATAATTAAGATGTATGCAATCAATACCTGAATTAGGTAAAAGGGGATGTCTCTAAAAAGAAAGTCTTCAAACTGAGCTACCCAAGCAATAAATCCATTTAACGATTCTATAATTAGACTATAAATTTCAACAATAGATTTAGGGAGAAAACCAACTAATGCCATAACAATTACAAAAAGACCAAAACCAAGAATTAATCCTAAAAAAGGAATCACCACAAGATTAGATATAAAGAACAACCCGGGAAATTGATGAAAATAGAATAGACTAATCGGCAGAACACCAGCTTGGGCTGCTAATGTTACCGTAAATATCTGCCAGAATTTGTCAACAATCAGATACTTGGGTTGCCAGAGTTTGTATAAAATAGGTTGAATGCTCACAATGCTTAAAATTGCTAAATAACTCATCTGAAAGCCGACTTCAAACAAAAATGTAGGCTTTACGAGTAGAATAAAAAATGCAGAAATGGCTAGTGTGTTGTAAATGTTGGTAGGTCGCTTAAGATGCATAGCAAAACTTATAATGCTAAACATTGTAACAGCTCTTGTAACTGAAGGTGATAATCCTGCTACAATAGCAAATAACCAAAGTATAGTAATAATAATTATAGGTCTAAGAACGTATCCGTGTTTAAGAAGTAGTAATGGTCTAAAAATAAAATTTAGGATCAGTAATAAAATTCCAACATGCAAGCCAGAAACAGCTAGAATATGAATAGTTCCAGAATTTACATAATTGTTATAAATGCTTTTGTCAATGGTCTGCCTTTGACCTAAAAGTAATGCGTTAATAATACTTAAAACATCATCCTTAAAACCAGCATCAATCAATTTTTTATTGATGGAAGTCCTAAATAAATCTGCATAACCATAAATCGTTGTAGGTTGGTCTGAAAGTAATAAGAAATGATTGTGTTGAAGATAAATTTGACTGTAAACTTGTCGCAGTTCCAAATATTTGCTGTAGTCAAATTGATACGGATTCAGCGGTTTCTGAATGTCTTTTAAATCTGATTTTGTATAAATAATGGCATCAATAGGTAAAGCACCAGATATTGAATCTCTTTTAATATTGATAAGTAGTTGTCCTGAGGCTTCGCTCTTATTGGCTGAAATCAATGAGACAATATATTTATCGTTATATATATCTGGTTTTAGACGCTCTTTGATTTTAAATTTTAATTCTGAATATCCCTCTAATTTTAAATTTAAGTAGTGTTTTGCCTGTAGTTTTTCGTCTTGTATGTCATAAGCATTAATTCCAAGACTTACCATACAGCAGTAGGCAAGCATAGCAAAGTAGATAGAACGGTTGGTCTTTTGTTTTAGACCTAAATAGTAGATAAAAAGTATAGCCATTAACCCAAGGGATAGGTAAATAGCTATACTAAAATTAAGTTTAAAATAATGAGCAATGAGGATGCCTAGGATTAGACAAGCTGTTAGTTTTATTATTTTAAAATTTAGTAACTTCATGATTATGAGTCACTAATATAATGAAACTTGTTTTTTTGTCGTCTTAGACTAGATTATTGATCTTCTAAACTATGCATAAAAGCAATAATATCTTTTCTCTCATTTGGTTGTAAGTTTAATGAATCTGGAGGGAGGGTTTGGTATTCAAAATCTAATCCCAAACCAGTACCACCGCCGTTATTGTAAAAATCCATTAGTGTTTCTAAATCGTTGTATGTGCCATTATGCATATATGGAGCAGTTTTAGAAATGTTTCTAACCGTTGGTGTTTTAAAAAAGTGCTTACGCTCTTCTGTTTTAAAAACATCATATCTTCCTAAATCTGTATCTGCAACAGCAGGTAAATTAGTTGATTTTGGCACACCTAATAGTTCAAACTCAGTTTCTGTAAAATTTGGTGGAACAGTACCATTAAATACAGGTGCAAAATGACAAGTCGCGCATTTAGCCTTTCCCATAAATAGATTAAACCCATTAATTTCAGATTGCGTTATGGTTTGCTCAATATCATTGATGTTATTGTCAAATTTAGAATTGAATTTATTTAAACTTCTAATGTATACCGCAATTGCATTTCTGATATTATCATCCGTAACACCATTTGGATATAGTTGGTTAAAGGATTTAAAGTATGTGCTATCAGTTTTTATTACTGTTTGTAAATTTGATAAATCGCTATGAAACTCATTAACGTTATTTACTACATCAACTATTTGCCCTTCTAAATTGCCTGTTCTGCCATCATAGAAAAAGCTTTGTTGCAATGCAGCATAGGTTAGCGTTGGTGTATTACGTTTTTGCTTTGGGAAAATCTTTAAACCATCTGTAAAAGCTAATTCTTGTTTGTGACAAGTCGCACAGCTCATCGTGTTGTTGGCTGATAGTTTCTTATCATTAAAAAGTACCTTTCCTAGTTGCTGTTTGGTTTGTTTTAAAGAATCAACTTCTACATAATCCGCAAAAAAATCAATATTAAAAGTGTCATTAGAAAATAATGAATACATGTCGTTATTGAAGGCTAATTCAAAAGGAAAATCCACATTCCAATCTTGTACAGTTTTATTAAGCAGTTCTAATTGTTGATGGGTGTAATTTTTAATGAAGGTATATCTATCAAATTCATTAAAATCTCCTTTAAGCATTTCTATTGAGGCTTTAATTTCAGAGTTCCATTGGTCTAATAAAGTTGTTTCTGAAAAATTTTCAGTATATAAGTTTAAAATATTTTCGATAGTCATATAACCCAATTGTGCGTCAGTTAAAGAAGTTTCTAAAACTGGTGAATCAAAACCTGTGATGCCCGTAAGGGCTATTCTTGCAATTTGGTCTCTAACAAGCCAAATAATATGGTAATCTTTTAGCTTGATGTAAGTATTTTGCTCTATCAGTTTTAATCTATGTTTTGTTTTTTCTGTAATTTTTGCAACAGCTTTAAGGTCTAAAGGTTCTTCATGCAATGTTTCTTCTATAACCTGAAAACCGAACGGTTTTCTGATTTTTATATCTGTTGCATCTTCCTCTTCAATTTTTAAAATGTTAGGGGCATTTAAAGACATATAATTGTTTTTGTCTATAAATGCTAGAATAGGTTCTATGCTTTTAAAATGACTTCTAGCTTCTTTGTAACTTGATAGAGCGGTTTCAAAACTTGTTGCCTTCTCAAGTGTTTCTAGAGCAGTAATACATTTGTTTAACTTAGTTTTATAGTCGTCCTCTAAAAGCGATATAGGTGTTGAATTTTCTTTTTGAATTGCTGCAGTATAATCTTTGTCATTTTTGCAGCTATAGTTTAAAGCAAAAAGGCATACTAATAAAATGTATGCCTTTTTTAATATGTTTATATTCATCTTACCTGTCTAATCCTTGTAGTACATATAACATACTTCCTTCTTTTCTGCTATCTGCTGCTGGGTTAGCATTAGGATCTGTAAAAGCGGATCCGTCTGCAGGCTCCCAACCGTGATTTTGTGTAATAAGAATAAAAGATTCATCTACACCAATCACATCTGAAATATCTATCATACCTGTGATCTCCCATATTCCTGAAGTTGTTCCATAACCTTGCGCTGCTGCTACATCTTGGTCACATTCTAAAACAACTTTTAATGCGCCAGTATTTAAGTTATATTGGTATAAACGTGCATAGTGCATTTTGTCTGCATTATCAAAATACCCATTTGGATCTTCTTGGATGTAAGCATAGTTTTCAGTTACTAAGATGTTGTCAGGACTGTGAAATGCCTTGGCAATACCGTTTGGTAAATCACCATCTAAAACACAGGTAATTGTACCAGCAGCAGTTGGGTCGCTTTCATTTAAAACTACTTTATAAACGCGACCATAAGTAGTTCCTTTACCAACTAAGTCTGGTTTTTGTCTACCAGTTACACAGAAGTAAATTTCTCTGTTGTTTGATGCAGAACCTCTTCTCCAATCGATATCTTCTAATCTAGAAAAGCCCATTACGCCTTTATTTTTAGCTTCAGCATCTAGTAAATCAATATTTGTTTCTTCTAGAGCAACAAAATCAATAGGGTAAGATTGACCTTCTTGCATATCCATTTCAAAGTTAATGCCAGCTTGTGTAACTCTCAATCCGTAAAGTTGACCACCGTTTAAATCGGAAAAATCACCAACATACATACCTAACTGACCAGATGGTACAACATTGTCTGAGTGGTCATCACCTATAAAAGCAACGGTTTTGTTTGGATAAGCATCTTTGCCAATGACAACAGCGTTTTCAGTAGACCACTGTCCCCAAGCTGGTAGCATTAATGCAGAAGATGCTGAGTTTGGAGATTTATATGGGTCAGTTGCAAAAACACCTTTAGACGCTCCTCCCCATTCGCCACCAGAAAGATATAATGGTCCGAACCCATGTTCTTCCATGGTTATTAAAGAACCTGAGCATTGAGCGGTAGCAGCAGTAGCAGCAGCATTTAGTATATATTCACCAGAAACTGGTTTAAAAGTTTCGTCTAATGTAATTCTAGCAATTGAATAATCGGCTTCAATGTTATTTATAAGAGTGTAAGTGTTGTCTGAGTTTTTTAATAAACCAGCACCATCTGCCATAGAGCCGTAGACAAAGTTTGGCGTATCTGCTAATTGATCTTCAGAAGACAGGAAATTGTAAATGTTTACGTTAGAGAATTCAGGTTCTAGCTTAAGTAAAACAGGAGTTTGAGAGTGAGAGCTAAGCTCAACTAAATTTTGTGGTTGACTGTTGTTGTCATCATCGCTCTTGCACGATACTATGCAACAAAAAATAAATAATAATGTAATGTGTTTTAAAGTTTTCATTGGTAGTTATGTTAATTAATTGAAGCAAAACTACTCGGACAGTATTAACACATTTTGAATGCATTATTAAGAAAAAGTATTTCTATCGTAAACTTTGTTATTTAATTATTAATAAATAGAATGATAATAAATAAGGAACTAATTAAAGTATGCGCCTCGCCTGAACGAAAGCAAAATACCAGTATTTTTCTGCTAAAGAAGAAATCATAACACCTCTGCTTGTAGAGGCATGTATAAACTCTACATTACCTGTACGTACATTGGTTACAATGCCTACATGATT
>JASBSE010000451.1 GCA_030149115.1 Winogradskyella sp.
GAACGTACACTTTACAGAAAAATTAAGCAATACGATCTTTAAGAAAAGATTAGCACAACACAAGTACTATTAAAAAAGCTAAGACGTTCAGATAAAAAAACGCTTCATGAGATTATTAAAATATATTGGCATACTGTTTCTCACAATAACCCTTACTGGTTGTGGTATTTACTCTTTTACAGGTCTTACTGAAACACCTGTCAGCTTTCAGGTAAATTTTTTCCAAAATAATGCCGATTTAGTTGAGCCAGGTTTAGATATTCAATTTACAAACGCACTTCAAGATTTAATTCAAAATCAAACAAGTGCGCAATTAGTGACATCTGGTGGAGAAGTTATTTATGAAGGTGAAATTGTTGAGTATAGAATTGCTCCCATGACAGCCACTTCAGATAACAAGGCTGCACAAAACCGTTTAACCATAAGTGTTAATGTTAGGTACTTTAACACACTAGATGAGGAAAAAGATTTTGAACAACGCTTTTCGTTCTTCTATGATTTTGATGCCAATGCACAACTCGTTGGCGGCACAAAAGATGAAGCTTTTGAAGTCATTTTTGAGCGTTTAACACAAGATATTTTTAATGCGTCTCTAGCCAATTGGTAACATATGCAACTAAAAGAATTGACATATTTACTTCAGCATCCTGAGGCTGTTACAGCGTCCCAAACCGATGCGCTCTTGGCAAAAATTAGCGAGTATCCTTACTTTCAGCCCTTACGAGCCTTATACCTAAAAGGACTAAAGCAAAAAGAAAGCTATAAGTACAACAGTGCACTAAAAGTAACAGCTGCTCATACTGCAGATCGTAGTGTTTTATTTGACTACATCACATCTGAAGTATTCAATCAGAATGAAATTTCTAATCAAATAAAACAAAACTCGGAGCATATCAAATCTTTAGAGGTCAATGAAGCTGATGACATTTCAGTCAATAAAAGTGTAACTATCGATAACGCTTTGAAAGAGCACATTAAAGCTACTGAAGGTGTTTTAGACCCAAACTTATTTGAAGCTAAACCGCAACAGCAACAAATTTTAAGAGAAGAAACTCCAAAAATTGAAGATTCTATAATTTCAGTTGATGTTAAAAACATTACTACAGAAGAAAAACTTAACATTGGTAAACCATTAGAGTTTGATAAAACCGAAAGTCATTCTTTTACAGAGTGGTTAAAAATTACAAGTTTTAAACCTATTGAAAGGGAAACAGAAACTAAAACTGAAGAGTCTCAGAAGCAAGACACAACAGGTCCTCTAGCCAGCAAACTAGATCTTATAGATAAGTTTATAAGCGAAAACCCTAAGATAAAACCCGTTGCAAGCAATACACCAAAACCTAAATTGGTAAACAATGAGGAAGATGTTTCTGATAGCTTAATGACCGAAACTTTAGCAAGAATTTATTTAGAACAAAAAAACTACGACAAGGCCATTCAATCTTATAAAATTTTAAGTTTGAAATATCCAGAAAAAAGTAGTTTCTTTGCAGACCAAATAAAATTGGTAGAAGAATTAAAAGATAATACTATATAAAATGTTTACAATATTTTTAATCTTAATCGTAGCAATAGCCTTTCTATTGGTGGTAGTAATTATGGTACAAAATCCTAAAGGAGGAGGTTTGTCATCTTCTTTTGGTGGTGGCGGAACACAACAATTAGGTGGTGTAAAAAAGACAGGAGACTTCTTAGATAAAAGTACTTGGTTTTTAGGTACAGCATTAATTGTTTTAATCCTTGCTTCTAATTTAACCATACCATCTGACAATAATGTTGATTCTAAAGCTTTAGATGAGAAAGAAGCTATTGAAATACCTGCATCAACTCCTACAAACACAGAAGATGCTGGTACTACTGATGGGAACTAAATAATTTCCTTCATTAACAAAACAACTAAGCCAACTTTTATAAAGTTGGCTTTTTTATTTCTAGATAGTTTGGACACGTTTATCTGAAAGTTTGTCAGTCTGTTTGTCTTGGCATAATTTTCGAATAACGCTAAAGCGTTAAAACAAATTTTAATTAATCAAAAATATTATAACAAATGGCTTTAAACATTAAACCTTTAGCAGACAGAGTTCTTGTAGAACCAATGGAAGCTGAGACAAAAACAGCTTCTGGTATTATTATTCCAG
>JASBSE010000456.1 GCA_030149115.1 Winogradskyella sp.
TAACGGTCTCGGCTATGCGTAGTGCGGGATTTCAAAGCACTTCACTTTTGGTTTAGCACGAACGGAAGCCAAAGCTACGCTTTTATGTTTAATTTTTCTTTACAAAAACGTCAAAGCTTAGCTTTGGCGGAATAGAAGCACTGACCTTTCGTCTTGTACTTTCGCCCGTATTACGTATAGCCAATGTTGGCGGTAGTTATTTTATTTCAGGACGCTTTGTCAACTATCAAGTGGGTTGTTTTCGGTCTTTTTGAGAACAGAATCCGCTTTAAAATATTTGGCTTGTTATCATACTAAGGGAAAATGCTGCTGTGAACACTGAATAGTCCAAAGGTGCTTTCAAACCTGTTGTAAAAGCATAAAAGTAATATTTCGCTGAGTTTTGCAAATAGTTCGGTTTTAAATCCAATGAGCAGACTGATGGCAAAAACTTCTTCGTTTCTATTTCTTTTTGGGTTTCATTACTTTTCTTAATGTTTTAACCCACCAAGTCCATTCACTACTTTTTTTATCTTTTGAAAAATGATTTTCCACTTTGTCGAATGCGTCTTCAATATACGCATCGTGCAACCACCGAATTGCCAAAACCCATTTTAATGTTGCTGTTCCTGATGTTATTAAATCAATAATATGTGTTAGTTGTGTTTTATTTGGTTCAGTTTCTGAAAATTCAAACTTATGAAAACCATCAAAACCTTTTAGGTCAAATTTAAATGTAATAGAATTGTCTGGTTGATATTCTGTTACAAAATATTTAATAGGTCCGTGTCCACCTTTTGAACCCACTTGTAAACCTTTGTCTAATATCATTGGTGACCATTTATCAGTCGCCAACATCATATCGTTATCGGTCGCCAAAGTTTTTAATAATTTTGCAAGTTCAGTCTTCGGTTGATTAATTTGCCTTTTATGAATGTTAATGACCTTCATAGCTATTTGCCAATTAAAATATTATACTCACTCGGAATTTCTACTCCTTTAAATTGATTTGTTAGACCGTAAAATATTGTAATGGTCAAAACAAATCCAAAAATCAAAATTGCAGTTGCTTGTTGTTTTGGTGTCAGGTTTAAGAAGTTTGACTTCATTTTTTTGTTATGAATTGAAGCAATGTGTCCAAAAAATGAAAGAATTGCAAGTCCGTAATATGGAATAAAAAATAAATTGAAAGGAAATGAATTTAGTCCTGCAACACCAAAATAAAAATTAGTGTCAAGATGTAGAAAAAGCCGCCCACCTAAAACGGCACTTAAATGAATGATAAAAAATATTGCCAAGTAAAGTCCTGTCCAAATGTGTAGTTTTTCAAAATTAGAATTTGCTATTTTCTTGTTTGCTTTGAAAAGTCTCAGCCCTGAAATAATTTGAACAAGTATAGCAAGTAACAAAACGGTTTCAACAAATATGTTACGATAGAAATGTCGGAAATTGTTCATTATTTCTATGTGTTTGTCAGCACCAAAAATGCTACAAAAATGATTGAATAAATGCAGTCCAATAAAAATCGTTATCGTCAGTCCTGATAAGTAATGAATTTTCTTAATTTTCATATTATACTTGTTTTGTCAACTATCGAGTAATTTGCTTTTGTTCTTTTTGAGAATAGAATCCACTTCAAAATACTTGTTAGTTATCATACTAAGTGAAAAAGCCGCTGCCGTTGCCGTGAATACGGAGTAGTCCAAAGGTGCTTTCAAGCCTGTCGTAAATGTCATGGACAAGGCAAAACACAACAGTAAAATACCACTGAGTTTTGCAAATAGTTCGGTTTTAAATCCAATGAGCAAACAGATGGCAAAAAACACTTCCAATATGGTTGCTACAAACCCCACGAATGGGACAACAATATCAGGCAGCCACGGAAGCAATGTATGGGTGTAATTTAGAAAGTTTCCCCAATTTCCCCAGGCAGAGACCTCTTTGGGCCAATAGCCCAATCGGTCAAAAACAGCCGACAAAAATGCGGTGGATAAAGCAACCCGTAGAAATATTTTTATGATTTTATTTTGTTGAATGTTCATAGCTCGTTATTGTAAATTTTAGAAAAATGTTTTGCCAAGGTATCTTCCGTAGCATTTTGGTCGTACTTATAGGCCGGTGATTTCAGACCCTTTACAGCATCAACTTTAACTTTAACGGCATAATGCACGGGATATTGAGTCCCATGGTTTTTCCATAATGGCTTAGCAACGAAATCGTACTCGGGAGTCCCTTGCTGAAAAAGTGTTGCTTCACCTTCAAGACAAAATCCTTTTCGTCTGAAAAAATCAACCACGTTGATGGCTACTTTCGGGTTGGTTTTTAAATTCTCTACAGTGTTAAAAGACTCGATATGTGCAAAAATCACATGGCAATCGTCCCAAACATCTAATGAAGCCTTTGGAGATATGTTTGGGCTACCATCAGGGTTGACGGTAGCCACAAAACAGAGTTTTGCCTTTTTAATAATTGTTTCAATTTCTTGGCTTATCCTTTTCATTTGATTGGCTTATTCTTGTGATTTAAAAGGTTCCAAAAGAGTACCTCTGCCAATTCTGTTCCAAGCATTGATACAAGTGGCCGCCATGATGATGTCCGCTATTTTTTGGTCGTCAAATAAGCTTTTTGCTTCCGTATAAGCTGCATCTGTGATTCCTTCTTTGGTGATGTTCGTAACTTCATCAGTAATACGTAAAATGGCTCGCTCTTCATCTGAAAAAAACGGGGCATCTTCCCAAGCCGACAGAGCGTGTAGCCTGTATTGTTTTTCTCCTTTTTCTATGGCTTCCTTGGTGTGCGATTGGATGCAATAGGCACAACCATTGATATGGGAAGCCCTGATATAAATCAGCAAAAGCTCAGCATTGGTAAGCGAACTGTTTCTAAGTTGCTTGTCCAATTCGATAAGGGGTTGGTAATAGGAAGATTGCACTTCATAAATGTCAATACGTTTTGTACTCATAATTTTTGTTTTAAATGAATAATGAGACAAAGGTATCGGGCTCTGAGGAGGAAAATCTTAATCTATTTCAAGAAATGAAATTATACGCTATTGCTCCGTATTTTGCTATAAAATTCAGGAGTCATCCCCAAGTAGGAAGCAATCATATATTGAGGTACTCTTTGTAGGAATTGCGGGTTTTGGCTAACAAATTTTTGGTACAATTCTTTCCCCGAATAGCTTAACATATATTCCATTCTACGCTGTGAGGCAATAAATGTTTTTTCCATTATTATCCTGAACAGCGTATTGATTTTTGGGATTTCCAAGGTCAGCTTTTCAAAAGATGTTTGGTTCAAGGTTAATAGCTCGGTATTCTCAATTGCCTGAATATAAATGTTCGATGGCTTTTGGTTGATTAGGCTGTCGTATTCCGTTATCCACCAATTGTCAAGCCCAAAATGGATAATTTGCTCATTGCCTTTGCTGTCTATGTAATACAATCGCAGACATCCCTTTACTACAAAATATCTTGCCGTGCAGATTCGCCCTGCTTTAAGTAAGAAATCTCCCTTATTTAACACTGTCTTTTTTAGGAAAGACTGAAAACGTTCGTTTTCCTGTTCGGTCAGGTCAATGTATCTTTTTAAATAGGATGATAAATTATCGTTCACTTTCATTTTTTGAATGGTCTGCAAAAAGCAGTGGCGGCTTAAAAGCTATCACTTTCAAACCGCCACAAAGTTACAAAATTAGGCGACCACTTTACTGTTATTGCTTAGGTCTTATGTCAGACGTTTTCATTTTTGGAGATGATTGTGCCATCAATGGAATACTTTCCTGCTCCTGTTAATATCAGGCTAATCGCCATCCCTATCCACAGGAGGAAAAATTCATAGCCTTCACCCGGCTGATTTCCGAACCAATTCATAAAAAAGCCATTTTGGATATGAGAAGTGAATACAATGCCAAGTGCCAAAAAAATATAGCAGACGGCAATCGCTCTTGTAGCCACTCCCGCAATGAGGGCAATAGCACCGATAGATTCTAGAACAATGACCAGAAATCCGATAATCCATGGCAGACCAACGGTTTCAGTAAAGAAATCCATTGTGCCTGAAAATCCATAGCCACCAAACCAACCTAAAAGTTTTTGTGCTCCATGTGCGAATACCACTGTACCTAATATTACACGAACAATAAGTGGTGCATAGGAATCTGTAGTTTGAAATAGTTTAAGTTTCATATTTTTCGATTTAATTGTTATAGTAAAATTTTTCTTTGATAATTTTTCCGTCTTTCCATTCTTGGACAGACACTTGGGAATAATTCCGTATGCCCCATTCTTTGTGCGTGTAGTCATAATGCCACTCTACCATAGTTGTATTTTCTCCGAGTGTTACTTTTAGCGGTTTGGCACCTCTGAATTCTGTAATGTTGCCGAAAAATTCCTCTTCACGTTTTCGGTTGGCTTCTTTGCCAACAACTGGTTCAGATTCATTTTCCTGCATGATGACATTTTCATCATAGTATTTTTCAAAGGCTTCCATCGCCTTACCTTGAAGAATCAAGTCATTCAAGTCTGTGATTTTTTCTAATAATTTTGACATATCCTTTGTATTTAAAATTTGATATGGCAAAGGTCAGAAAGGAGAAGCTATCAGAAATTCACATAGGAGTAAAAAGAATGTTCACCTAGATTAACAAAAAGCTAACTCTCTGAGATAAGTTCTGCTCTTATCTTGCTGAGAAACTGTTTAGTTATTCCAAGGTAGGAGGCTATGAGGTACTGTGGTACACGCTGTTCAATGTCCCTGTACTGATTACGAAAAAGGAGGTATCTTTCTTTTGCGGTGAGGCTGAAGTTTCTAACTATTCGCTTTTGAGAAGCTACATAGGCTTTTTGTATAATGATTCGGAAAAAGCGTTCCAGTTGTGGGATTTGCGTATATAAAAGTTTGAGGCTTTCGTGTGTGAATTGTGCTACTATTGTTTTCTCCAGGCATTGCACATTGTAGTCGGCAGGTTCTTGTATGATAAAACTGCCTAAATCAGCCGTCCACCAATTTTCAATGGCAAACATGACTACATGTTCGTTGCCTTCTGTATCTATAAAAAAGGTTTTGGCACAACCCGAAATGATGAAGGATTCATATTTGCACACGTCTCCCTGCTGTACAATATACTGCCCCTTTAGGTAGGTTCTAATCTTCACATGTTCTGACAGGACTGCAATCTCCTCGTCAGTCAGCTCGATGTATCTTTTTATATAAGATAGTAGATTTGTGTTCATTTTTTTTAATTACCGCCAACGGTCTAGTATAAGAATAGTAGCGGATTTTTACGCACTAACTTTTCGGTTAAATACAAACCTTCTATATATTTACACACTCTTGAATTAGCACTAAAACCGCTATTATTTTTATACATTGTTGGGCGTTCGTACTTTTTTCAGAAGAGTGTCATTTGTTCACTTATACTTTCTTTAATCATTTCTCCAAATTCCTCCCAATGCTCAATTTCCAAGTCAGAAATTTTATCTTTAGCTTTCTCAAAGTCATTACTTTGAAACGCTTTCTCAAAGTCAATTCGCATTAAAGTGTCTTTGTTAATTGACCTTTTTGAATCTGAAAATATAATTGATTTAAGAAATTTTTGAACTAAATCAGAGTTAACTAAAAGATGAGCAATCTGTGCCATTTTTAAGTCGTCAAATCCAATAAAATAACAAGTATCGTCAAGCATTATTGTTTTAGAGTCTTTTGGACTTACTAAAGTAAAATGTGTTGATTTGTAAAGACCTGAAATCGCAACTTTATATTTTGCAAATGAATAATTTCCTATACCAAATATTGAAAAGTCTGGTTTGTCTTTGTAAATAGATGACTTGCGTTTATCAAAAAACTCTTTGTGAGAACTCAAATATTCATAAGTAAGAGGTAAATCCTCTTTAATATACTTTGTTGGTTGCCCTATTTTTTTTTGAGTGATGATTGTTAACTTCCTAAAAGTGTTTGTCTTGTCGTATTTTAGGTCGGAACTTTTTAACAAGCCATAAACTAATTTATCTTCAAGATTGATTTCTTTTCCCAATCCATTAATATAATGACCGTTTTCTCGCTCAAATTCCATAATCTTTGAACAGTCGTGTTTTACTCCCGAACGCCAAGTAAAAATAGATTTTCCATCTACGATACTTGATTTGTCGTAGTCTTCTACTGAATACACAAATTTATCTTTATACCAACCAAAAGTTGTTAAATACTCTTTGTTGTAAAAGTCAAATTCTTTACAAGTAAAATCTGGTTCTGTATTTAATTGTGTAAGAAATAAACAAGCATTTACAGAAACATTAAATTCCTTTTTTGAATCAATGTTTAATTTTTCAGATTGACTAATCTTAAAACAGTTCCTTTTTTGGTCTTGAATGAGGTTTTTGACAACTGAATTTTTTATTAAAAAGGCAAAAGCTCCATTATGATTCTCAAAACATTTTAGCATTATCAAAGAAATATATTCTCCAATGTCGAAATTTCCTTTTCCTGTAATGGCTTCAAATCCACTATGCTTTTTAAAGTTTGATTTTTGGGGCAGATTTTTTGAATCTATTGAGCCTAGTTCAGAGTTAGTTACCCAAGGTGGATTACCAATAACCAATGTTTTTAAATCAGAAGTGGATTTTGCTAATTGGTTATAATCAAATTCAAAAGCATTTCCGTGAATTATATCAATTTCAGGTTTATTAATTTCTTTGTTTGTTAGATAATAATCGAGGATTTTAAATTTAGTTGCCCAAACATAAGGTTGATAGATTTCAACACCTACAATTTTTTTGAGTGAGTTCGATTGTTTAATTGAAGCAAGAATGAAGTTTCCTTTTCCACAAGTTGGTTCTAATATAAACTCAAAACCATTTTGTTTAAGAAACACATATTTAGCAACTTGTTCAGAAAGATTTTCGTTTGTTTGAAAATCTCCATATTCTCTTCTGTTAGGTTCTGATACAATTGAATTGTTTTCTTTTAACTTTTCTAATAATTCTGTTGCTTCTTCTTGTGAAGTGAAAAAGGTATTAATTCCACTAACCTTTTTTACAAGATTATTAATTTGATAAAAGTCAAATAGAGTTTTTAAGTTCTTTTGAAAGAACTCTAAAGTCGAATCAGTAATATGTGTCTCAAAGCAAATCATTTAGTTACTTTATCTACAACTTTTGTAATTCCATCAACAATATCAGTTAGATTAACTACTCTTGCATATTGCAGCCTCCATTGCAAGGCGTTTGATATTGTCAAATAACCTTGTTTTGGTGTATTGTTTAATATTTGGTCTGCGATTAAGCCAAGGGTAATATCATCTGCTGGAATATTTTTGTCATTAAGATAAGCAATAATATCCTCTTTATTTGCTCCATCTTTTACCATTTCTCTTAATCTATATGTTGTCGTATAATCTGCTGTTCTTTCTTTGTCGAGATATGAACAACTTACAAAGTCAAGTTTGGCAGAACTTGTATTTGCGTCATCAACTTTGTCATAAACAAAAACAAGTAGATTATAACCTAATCCAAATATTTTTTGTTTTGCATCTTTAAATGGGCTTGAGGATTGAGGTTGTTTTTTAGAAGTAACTTTTATATCAGTTTGGATATTTGCTCCTGGCAAGTCAATTCCTTTTGCAGACGAACCATTTTCGTATGTATAGTGGTCTTCAAGATATTTTTTGAATTTATGTTCGATATAAGTTCCGACTGCCTTTCCGTCAGTAACTCCGTATAGGTCTTTGTTTTGGTATTTAGATTCTATGTCGCAAAATTCTTTCGCGGCTTTTTTAAGAGTTTCTATTGTTAAGTTTGGATTCATTAAATTTTTCCGATTTATTTTGTTTCAAAGTTACGAGTTTTCTTGTATGACGCCCAACGGTCTTGTATATGAAAAGTAGCGGATTTAAAGCACTAACTTTTCGGATTATCACAGACCTTTAATTTATTCATTTTCTATCGATTAAGCGACTAAACCGCTATTTTTTATATACGTTGTTGTACGCTGGCTTTTTTCCGTTCAGATTGTCATTCAGCGATGGCGAAAGACATACTCTTTTGCAATTTTTGGCTTAAGCTTTGGCTCGTGCGAATTGCAAATGTGTATGGCTTTGTGCGTTGGCTTATACAGAAAAGTCAAATTTATAAACTCCGTCACCAAGCAAAGAAACTTCTATATCTGTTCGACCATATCTTTCCAAATGATGTCTTCTTACAGGTTGTCCAAGTGGAACACCAATTCTATTTCTAATGTATTCACCTAATTCTGCTTTTACAGGAAAAGAACTGATTTGTTTTGGATAAATTACACCTTCAACGGGTTGCGAGCCTTCCAAAAGACCTTCCATAGTTAAACCATCATCCCAAATTATCTCAATAGAATCATTGTGCCTTTGCATTCGTCCTCTACCATCAACTTCAAGCGGGTTAATTTGTTTTGGCGGAAAAAGATTTGGAAAATCCCTAATATGACTAGTTCTTAAAGTTATGTATGCATCGTTTGGTGTTGTATGATTATTAGGGTTTTGTCCCCAATTTAATCCTGCTGCATTTTGAACTTCTCCGTTTCTACCTAATAATGTCATTAAACAATGGTCAAATTGTTCACGTTCTTCTACAACTCTTTCCATTCCAACTTCTAAACAGGAAATTGAGTTGTTTAAAATATGAGCTATGTAGTCATTTAAAGGTCTGAATGTATCAAAGGTGGTTTCAGCTAAAATTTCTCTAAAAGGTGTAGTTAATCCATTGACTGAAAAATTTGCAGAACCAATTAAAGCGTGAATAATATCACCTCTTCTTCGCCATACATAACACTTTGAATGTACTGGTAAATTCGAATAAAATATATTTAGATTATCTACTTCCCCTTGAATGTTTGTTAGTGAATTATGTAAACTTGGTCTTATTCCTTCTGAACCATACATTCCATAAATTACAGTTGAGTTAAATGGCAGTTCTTCCAATCTTGCTACAGGTCTTGGTCCAAGATATCCTGAAAGTACGATTAGTTCATCAGTTTCGTGAAGTTGATGTCTATGAAATATTAGTTCTTCTAAATCTTGAGTATATAACATCTTTAATTGATAATTTCAGTTTCGAGTTTAAAAAGACCTTGTTTTTCAGTCATTTTTCCAATTAGTAATTCGTGTACTACTTCTGCTATTATTTTTGAAAACAAAGGCGGAACAGCATTTCCAATCATTTTGTATTGGTCACCTTTTGAACCCAAAAACTCAAAATCATCATCAAAAGTTTGTAATCTAGCAGCTTCCCTGACTGTAATTGAACGAGCTTGATCTGGGTCAGGATGAATATGTCTTAAGCCGTCTTTATATAAATGAGCAGGTATTGTATTACTTGGTTTATCTTCTCTGATAACGTGATACTTATGAAATTTTGATTCTTTTCCTGTTTTCTCTTTATATAATTCAATTAAGGCTTTACTTGAAATATATTTGTTTCTTCCACTTCTAATGTCTTCTGCAAGAAGTCTAAAAATTTCTATATCTCTTTCATTGTGCATTCTAGGTTCGTGATTTTTTGGCAAAGGAACTCCATTTAACTTTATCGTATGCGAGTGTTTTTGATTTTTATTGTCTGGAAATATTTTTGGTAAAAACTCAAATGCTTTTTTTGAATTTAGTGGCTCAATACTAGCTTCTGATTTCATCTTTAGGTAAAATGAATTTATTAAATCACGGCTAAATTCATTTTTTGGAACACCAAAAATTATAACTCTTTTTCGTTTTTGGGGAACTTGATAATACGATGTGTCAAAAAGAGCATTAGCTCTTAAATTATCAGTTATTTCATAACCAATTTCATTAAATGCTTTTCTAATTCTGGAAACAATAGGAATACCACCTGGTTTTGCAGATAAAATACCTTCTACATTTTCAAAAACGAATGCTTTTGGTTGATAATGATTTACAAGTTTTACATAACTCTCAAACAAGTAATTGCGATAATCATCTTGCATTCCATTTTCATCACGTACTCTTCCTGCAATAGAATAAGCTTGACAAGGCGGACCTCCAACAATTAATTCTACTTGGTTATCTCCAATAAGTTCATCTAAACCTACATTTTGACCATACTTGTCATCATTAAATCCATTAATCAGTTCATCAGTTCTTTGAATGTCAAAATGGATAATATTATTTCTGCCTAAATCATATTTCCATTTAGTAGATAATCTTTTTTTCAAAGTTTGAACTGTTGGAAATTCCCAGTCAACAGCTGCTAAAGTGTTATACTTCCCTGTCTGAAGAAAACCATCAGTTAAACCTCCACATCCTGCGAATAAATCAATTACGTTAATCTTCATTCTCTAAATATTTTAATAATTGTTCTCCCAATACTTTACCTAACATTGGTGGTACAGCATTTCCAACTTGCCTATATTGTTGAGTTTTATTGCCAAGAAAAACAAAATCGTCTGGGAATGATTGTAAACGAGCATTCTCTCTAACACTAGGAACTCTATTCCATTTGTAATGAAAATGATTTCTATGTCCTGTGTCGATTGTTTTTGAAGGTTTTAAGCTATGGTATCTAGTCCAAGCTTCATTGAATTTTCTTGAATCACCAACTCCTGGTGGTAAATCTTTGTGGTTACCACCTTCTGGTACTTGTGAAATAACATTAATAACGTGTTCGGTGTGTTTAGTTCCTAAATGATTATAAAGAACTTTATTACCATTACGCATTGTTTTTTGATAATCACTAAATGCCTTTTTATCATATTCAAGCTTTTCATCACCTAAATCAGAAACTAAATCAGGTAAATCGCCAATTGCATCTTTACAGCCAACATAACTTTCTGGTGAGTGAGTTGCTTCAGGGAATTCAAAAATTCCTAAATCCTTTCTTAATGCTACAAAAAATACTCTTTTTCTTATTTGTGGAACTCCATAATCTGGTGCATAAAGTAATTTTGGGTTGCAGTTATAGCCCATTTTTTCACAAAGTTCAATTATTTCTTTTTTCGCTTTGCCACCATAAAGAGTTAATAGACCTGGAACATTTTCTATAATAATAGCCTTTGGGTTTACTTTTTCCGCAAGTTTGAAAACAGAATAAAAGAGCGAATTTCTTTCATCATTTTCTTTTCTAGAACCAGTTAAAGAAAATCCTTGACAAGGTGGACCCGCAATGATTACATCTACTTTGTTATTGTTCGTTGCTTCAATTATTTTGTCAATTGAAGAATCTTCGTGAAGGTCTAGTAATAATGATTTGGAATTATTGTGGTTTTTCTCGAATGTTTTTAATGCAATTTCGGTATTATCAACTCCAAGTAAAACGTGAAAACCTGCTTGCTGAAATCCATATGAAAACCCTCCGCAACCTGAAAATAAGTCTATTGCTGTAAATTTTTTACTCATTGTCAAAATTGAATTGTCCTTGTTTTGTATTAGTGTTTTTCAAATAATTAGCTGTATCCTCTGCAACGGAAAAAATGGAATCCGAACATTTATATTTGAATGCTTCTCTTGCAAATTTGTCAGCAAAAAATAGGTCGGTTATTAGTTGTAGTTCGATATTAAATAACTTTGAAAGTTCTTTTAGTTTAGATTTGCTAAATTTTTGACTACCATTTTCGATTCGACTTATAGCACTCGTATTTATTCCGATTTTTGCTCCAAATTCAGTTTGTGTCCACTCTCGTTTCTCTCTTTCAGTCTTTAAAAAATGTCCGAAACTTGCCATATTTATGATTTAATCAAAAAATGATTTGATCTATTTTTAGCAAATGTATAAATAATTTGCGATTTTTATATCAAGTTATTCAATTTATTTTTGGATGGTGGTGGGGAAGTGAAAGCTCTTTTTATTTTGTGAGGTACGAGCAAAATGAAATGTGCTTGAGCGTGGGTTGGCTCTTTTTTCAGCTTGCGTACAACGGTCTTGTATATGAAAAGTAGCGGATTTTTTGCACGAACTTTTCGGTTAAACACAGACCTTAAATTTATAAAATTCGTTTCGATTTAGCACCTAAACCGCTATTTTTTATATACGTTGTTACCCACTGGCTTTATTCCGTTCAGCTTGGTTTTCAGCGTTGGCAAAGACATACTCTTTTGTAATTTTTGGCTTGTGTGTTGGCTGAAGCGAATTACAAATGTGTATGGCTTTTAGCGTTGGCTTTTTAACAACAACTTTTATTTTCTTGAATTGGTGGACAAGCTACTGTTCCATATGAACAATAAACACAACAATCTCCCTCTTTTGGTTTCAAAACCGTTTTACAATTCTCACATTCGTAAAAGAATTGACAGGATTCTGTTGGCATTTCTTCTACTTTTTTATGTCCACAATTTGGACAAGTAATTTCTGATTTTAATTGAACTTCCATTAATTTTCTTTTTTGTCGGTTACTTTATAACCTGTTGAGTTAATTGCTTTCTCGATTTCCGTTTCGTTGGTTTTGGTTTTGTCAAACTCAATGATTGCATTTCCATTTTCGTAGGACGCTTTTGAATTTACAATTCCATCGAGTTTATTTACTTCGTGATTTACGTGTTCTTCGCAACTCGCACAAGTCATTCCGCTGATTTTAAATTCAGTGGTTTTAATGTCCGATTTGTCAACTACAATTATTTGTTTTTCTGTGTTTGGGTAAAAAATTCCAGAATAATATGGGAAAGCCAACATTACAATTGCAAATACGGTTACAATTCCTAAAAACTTTTTTGATTGAATAAATTTTGGTTTTTCGTCCGTCTCACAATCACAGTCTATTTCTTTTTGAGGTTTAAGTTTTTGATACCAAGCAAAGCCAAGAACTAAAATTGTCAGTCCGATTAAATAAGGTCTAAATGGTTCAATCCAAGAAAATGTTGAAGCAATTCCGCTTGTTCCTGCGATTAGAGCCAAAACTGGTGTAATACAACATAATGAAGCTGTAATTGCAGTTAACAAACCTGCACCAATTAATTTGTTTTCTCTTTTCATATCGTTTCTAAAATTTTGTTTTTATCAAGTATCTCAAAGAATGGATTTAGCATTTTTTCGTATTCAGCCGTGAGTGAGTAAAAAATCGTTTGAGCATCTCTTTCTGTTTCTAATAAATTTCGGTCTTTCATTTTTCTCAAATGTTGAGAAATAGCAGAAATGTTCATCCCGAGAATATCGCTCAAATCACAAACGCAAAGTCTTTTTTCTTCAAAGAGTAGGTAAAGGATTTTCAGTCGAACGCTATTTCCGACTAATGAAAGTCCATTTGCCAAATAGTCGAACGATTCGTTTAATTCAGAAACTGTGTCTTTTCAACGATTTATTTGTTCAATATCGGCTTGTTGTCTTTTGCAAGAATTATTTTCCATATCGCAAAGTTACAATTATTTCTTATTTAAGCAAATACTTAAATATACTATTCTCAAGCGTTGGGAAAATTTTAGCTCTTTTGGTTTTTTAGCGTTGGATTTGTGTGTCGGAAAAAACCGAAAGTGCTAAAATGTGCGGTGGGTTTTCAGCTTGTGGGTAACGTCCCCGTATAAACGCCGTGCGAACCCTCCGACGCGCGCTACACGTAGCGTTGTTTCTTTTTAAATTAAATTTTCTTCTCTTCCACCAAGGCCTTGTGAGCAATGGCGATTATGCGTTGTTGGGTGCAGTTTTGTTTTCCAATCTTACCCGAATATTTTCTTGAACATCTGCGTTTGTGCATCA
>JASBSE010000461.1 GCA_030149115.1 Winogradskyella sp.
AACATCTTTATCTGGATTTACAGCCATCAATACTTTTTGTGTATTAATTTGAGGAGGTAACGGTAACTGAATGATGAAACCATCGATGTCATCATTATTGTTTAATTCTTCAATTTTATCTAATAATTCAATTTCACTTGTAGTATTAGATAGTTTTACCAAAGTAGATTCAAAACCTATACGCTCACAAGCTCTTACTTTGCTGCCAACGTAAGTTAAACTTGCACCATCATTACCAACAATAACTGCAGCAAGGTGAGGTACTTTTTCACCATTGGCTTTCATTTGTTTTACCTCTTCTGCAATTTCATTTTTAATGTCGTTGCTAACTTTTTTACCGTCTAGAATTGTCATGTTTTATGGTTTACAATTGTTTTGATTTGAATATAATTTTGAAAGTATTAACTATTTAGATCCTAAGCTATTCTTAATTTCCTCAAAATAACCCTCATGTAAATTAGCAGGCAATTTATGCTCACTATTAGACCACTTTAAATCATATTCAAATTGGTATTCTACTTTTTCTATTTTTGGATAATACTGTATTTTAATCAACTTAGGAGTTTCTTGATCATAGGATTTAAAAACATCAATTAATTCCATTAAAAATTCAGTACCACTCATCTGTATTTCTATTTGAGAATCATGATCGTCCTTATCTTTAATTTCACCATAACTAAGTAACTCATCCTTAATGTGATAAAAAGGTTTAAAAGTCAACCAATCCTCTTCAGCAATACCCATTGCATAAATTACTTCTAAATCCCTAACTTCCTCATCGCTTAAATAGTCAAAACATATTTCCACTATCTCACCAACAGCTTTAAATACTTCTTCGTGAAACTTTGGATTGTCTGTTTTGTAATTCATTTAGGTATTAATTGAAAATTATCTTGGCATGTTCTTCATCATCTGCATCATGCGTTTTCCGCCACCGCCTTGCATCATCTTCATCATCTTACTCATTTGAGTAAATTGTTTTAACAACTGATTAACTTCTTGTACAGATGTACCAGAACCCTTACCAATTCTCTTCTTTCTACTTGCATTTATAATTGAAGGGTTAGCACGTTCTGCAGGTGTCATAGAGTGGATAATAGCTTCGATTCCTTTAAATGCATCATCATCGATATCAATGCCTTTCATCATCTTTCCTGCTCCAGGAATCATACCAATTAAATCCTTCATATTACCCATCTTCTTGATTTGTTGAATCTGTTTTAAGAAATCATCAAACCCAAATTGATTCTTGGCAATTTTCTTTTGAAGTTTTCGAGCTTCCTCTTCATCAAATTGTTCTTGTGCACGCTCTACAAGTGACACGACGTCTCCCATCCCTAGGATTCTGTCTGCCATACGTGAAGGATAGAAAACATCTATAGCTTCCATCTTCTCACCTGTACCAATAAATTTAATTGGCTTGTTTACAACAGACTTAATAGAAATCGCAGCACCACCACGAGTATCACCATCTAATTTGGTTAGGATAACACCATCAAAATTTAATATATCATTGAAGGCTTTTGCTGTATTTACAGCATCCTGACCTGTCATAGAATCTACCACAAACAAGGTTTCTTGTGGTTGAATAACTTTATGAATATTAGAAATTTCGGTCATCATGGCTTCATCTACAGCCAAACGACCTGCGGTATCTATAATTACTACATTGTGACCATTTGCCTTTGCATGTGCAATACCTGCTTGTGCAATAGCAACGGGATCATTGTTCCCTTTATCACTATAAACCTCTACATTGATTTGCTCACCAACAACATGAAGTTGATCTATCGCAGCAGGACGGTAAACGTCACAGGCTACCAATAAAGGTTTCTTTGTTTTTTTGTTTTTTAAATAGTTGGCTAGTTTACCTGAAAATGTGGTTTTACCAGAACCCTGTAAACCAGACATTAAAATTACACTCGGATTACCAGAAAGGTTAATACCTTCTGCATCGCCTCCCATAAGTTCGGTTAACTCGTCTTTAACGATTTTAACCATTAACTGACCAGGTTGAAGTGTGGTTAATACATTTTGACCTAGTGCTTTTTCCTTTACTTTATTGGTAAATTCTTTTGCAATTTTAAAGTTAACATCGGCATCTAAAAGCGCACGTCTAACTTCTTTTAAGGTTTCAGCAACATTTACTTCGGTAATACTACCGTGACCTTTTAATACGTGTAACGCTTTATCTAACTTATCACTTAAATTATTGAACATAATCTTTATCTCTTTTAGAAGTTGCAAATTTAAGAATTTACAAGAGATAAACGAACGGCATATCTATAATTATACACTTATATCTTTCAGAATATCATAAAAGAAAAGAGCTGCCTAGCGGTTGGCAACTCTCTTCATCAACTTAAACTTACTAAAATTACTAACTAAGCGGTTC
>JASBSE010000479.1 GCA_030149115.1 Winogradskyella sp.
ATATGCTGGTTATATTGAAAAGGAAAAGAACAATGCAGATAAATTAAACCGTCTTGAAAACGTAAAAATTCCATCAAACTTCGATTATTCAAAATTGAAATCTATGAGTATGGAAGCAAGACAAAAGTTAACCGAAATTCAACCAGTAACCATTTCGCAAGCATCAAGAATTAGTGGAGTATCGCCTAATGATATTTCAGTTTTATTGGTGTATTTAGGTAGGTAATATTCCTGCGAAAGCTTGAATCTCAAAAATTAAAAACATATATGTTCCACGTGGAACGTTATTAATAATTTGTCATTCTGAACTTGTTTCAGAATCTATTTAATGAATATCAAACCAACATATCTAACCATAAAAGACTATTCCGTTTCTGGAGAAGAATTTCAATTATTGCATAATGAGACATTGGATATGTTAGAAACATTTCCACAACCTCAAGGCGAAAAACTTTCAGAATATTACAAAAGCGAAGATTACATTTCTCACACAGATGCCAAGCGAAATCTGTTTGAAAAAGTGTATCATTTGGTCAGAATGATTTCTTTAAAACGAAAACTGAAACTGATTAATTCATTTCAATCAGAAGAGAAAACACTTTTAGATATAGGATGTGGTACAGGAGATTTTTTAGAAACCGCAAAGAAGAATAAATGGAATGTTGTTGGGGTAGAGCCTGATGAAAAGGCTAGAAAAATTGCAAATTCTAAAACCAATGATTCAGTTTTCGATATTCAACATTTAGAAACTTTAGAGAAGAATAGTTTTGATGTGATTACGCTTTGGCATGTTTTAGAACATTTGCCAAATTTAGAAATGCATATTAAACTTTTTAAACGTTTATTAAAACCGAACGGAACATTGGTCGTTGCTGTTCCAAATTTTAAAAGTTACGATGCACAACATTATAAAAACTTTTGGGCCGCTTTTGATGTACCGAGACACCTTTGGCATTTTTCAAAAATGTCAATTGAAAAATTGTTTCACAAGGAACAATTAAAATTGGTAAAAACTTTACCCATGAAGTTTGATGCTTATTATGTAAGTCTACTTTCAGAAAAATACAAATCTGGTTTTATGAATCCCATTAAAGCATTTTGGATTGGATGGCGTTCAAATATCAAAGGAAATAGTAGTAAGGAGTATTCTTCGCATATTTATGTCTTAAAATCTAAAAATAATTAGAATTAGACAAGTTGTGTCTTACATCTCTTGTTGAATAAGGTAATTGGGTTGGTAAAATTATAAAAGCGCTTAAAACGCTTTATTTTAATTCAAATTTAATTGATGTTGTTT
>JASBSE010000495.1 GCA_030149115.1 Winogradskyella sp.
AAACCTTCTAAAGAAGATAATAATACTCTACGTAAAGCATTACCAACTGTTAATCCGTATCCTGGTTCTAAAGGTCTGAATTCGAACTTACCTTCAAAATCAGTAGAATCAATCATGATTACTTTATCTGGTTTCTGAAAATTTAATATTGCCATTTTATTCTTCGTTTTAATTGTTATTTGGTTGCGCGGTTTATAAGTTTGAAGAAGACAAATAAACCCTTTGGCCAAATACCAATGTGATTAATTTATTATTTAGAGTAAAGTTCGACGATGAACTGCTCATTGATTTGCTCAGGAATTTGGATTCTAGCTGGTACAGAAACATAAGTTCCTTCCATTTTATCGTTATTCCAGGTTATCCACTCGTATACGTTGCTAGAGTTAGATAAAGAAGCTTGAATAGCTTCTAAAGATTTAGATTTTTCTCTTACACCTACAACATCACCTGCTTTTAATTGGTAAGAAGGAATGTTTACCTTTTCGCCATTAACAGTAATGTGTCTGTGAGATACTAATTGTCTTGCAGCACTTCTAGTTGGTGCAACACCCATTCTGAAAACCACGTTATCTAAACGAGACTCACATAATTGTAATAAAACCTCACCTGTAATACCTTGAGCTGCTGTTGCTCTTTTAAACATGTTTCTGAATTGACGCTCTAATATACCATAAGTATATTTTGCTTTTTGCTTTTCCATTAATTGGATTGCGTATTCAGATTTTTTTCCACGTCTTCTGTTGTTACCATGTTGACCTGGAGGGTAGTTTCTTTTTTCGAAGGCTTTGTCGTCTCCGAATATAGCTTGACCGAATTTACGAGCTATTTTAGTTTTAGGACCAGTATATCTTGCCATTTTAAATTGATTTTGAGAGTGATTATAAAATTAAGGTCTTAAACTTATCCTTCTATAACCGTTAATCTCTCGTTGATACTTGTTTTAATTTTTTTCAGTTTGCAAATGTACATAAAAAAAGTTAATATCAACCGAACAATCGACTGATATTAACTTTACTATGTGTGCTTTACTATACGCGACGTCTCTTAGGAGGACGACAACCGTTATGTGGCATTGGAGTTACATCGATAATTTCTGATACTTCAATACCTGAGTTGTGAATAGATCTGATAGCAGATTCTCTACCATTACCAGGACCTTTTACGTATACTTTTACTTTCTTTAAACCAGCTTCTTTTGCTACACCAGCAGCATCTTCTGCAGCCAACTGTGCTGCATAAGGTGTGTTCTTTTTAGAACCTCTAAAGCCCATTTTACCAGCAGATGACCAAGAAATTACGTCACCTTTTTTATTTGTTAAAGAAACAATGATGTTGTTAAATGAAGCTGTAATGTGAGCTTCACCTATAGCATCTACTATTACTTTACGTTTTTTTGTACTTGACTTTGCCATATTTTTTAGTTTCTAGTTGTTAGCTTTTAGTTGTTAGAATCCTAAACCTTCCGATTTCGAGCAGATTCATCTAACGTCTAATTACTAATGACTAATGTCTGTTATTATTTAGTTACTTTTTTCTTGTTAGCAACTGTTTTTCTTCTACCTTTTCTTGTACGAGAGTTATTTTTAGTACGTTGTCCTCTCAATGGAAGACCAGCTCTGTGACGAATACCTCTGTAACATCCAATATCCATTAAACGCTTAATGTTTAATTGAGTTTCAGAACGTAATTCACCTTCGATTTTAAATGCACCAACTGCCTCACGGATTGCTCCAATTTCGTCGTCAGTCCAATCTTGTACTTTAGTGCTCTCGTCAACTTTAGCAGTTTCTAAAATTTCCTTAGCTCTACTTCTACCTATTCCATAGATATAAGTTAAAGAGATAACTCCTCTTTTTTGTTTTGGTATGTCTACACCTGCAATTCTTGCCATATAATTTAGTTTTTAGCTGTTAGCTTTTAGTTGTTAGAATCCTAAACCTTTCGATTTCGAACAGATTCATCTAACTACTAATTACTAATTGACTTTTTTATCCTTGTCTTTGCTTGAATCTAGGATTCTTTTTGTTAATAACGTAAAGTCTTCCTTTACGACGTACTAATTTACAATCAGCACTTCTCTTTTTAACTGATGCTCTTACTTTCATCTGTATCTGTTTTTAAATACTTATTAGTATCTATAGGTTATACGAGCCTTAGTTAAATCGTAAGGGCTCATTTCTAATTTTACTTTATCACCTGGTAACAACTTAATATAATGCATACGCATTTTTCCAGATATGTGTGCCGTCACAATGTGACCATTTTCTAATTCAACTCGAAACATTGCATTAGATAATGCTTCTATAATTGTTCCGTCTTGTTCTATTGCTGCTTGCTTTGCCATAATTTATTTTTAATGTTCAGTCTTCATTTAACAAATACCTTGCCTAAACTTTATTGAACATTTTAATCCTTTTATAATTATGCGGTAACAGATTTTCTGTTTTTTCCCGTTTTCATCAAGCCATCATAATGCTTATTCAATAAATAAGAATTAATCTGCTGCATAGTATC
>JASBSE010000497.1 GCA_030149115.1 Winogradskyella sp.
CTAATTAGATTAATAACAGTATATTAGGGCAACTATTTATTGTATACTATGATTGGTGTTATTGTTGTTTTTGCTATCTCGTGGTTGCTTCTTTGGCTTATTGAAAGGGAGCATATAACTGTTTTGGGTATACTACCTAACGGCAAACGCCTAAAAGCGTTTTTTGTTGGCATGGTTGTAATGGCTGTGTTTTGCTTAATTAATTTACTGGGACAGGCTTATTTTAAAGAATTTAACTACGTACGAAATGTAGACTACGGCTTTAAGGAAAGCCTCAATAGTATCTGGTGGACGTTTAAGGCTGCTTTTTTTGAAGAACTTATTTTTAGAGGTGCATTGCTCTATCTACTCATTAAACGCTTAGGTATTAACTGGGCTTGTATTATTAGTGCTATTGCTTTTGGGATTTACCATTGGTTTAGTTACCAAATGTTTGGACGTGGTCTTGTACCTATGGCATATGTGTTTGTATTGACTGGTGCTTCTGGATGGATGTTTGCTTATGCCTTTGCAAAAACCAAGTCTATATTAGTGCCTTTAGGGTTGCATTTTGGATGGATTGTGATTAGCATTGTTGTTCTTTCTGCTGGTCCGTTAGGAGATTCATTATATGTTGCTGATGGTAAAGGTGTTGATTTGAGTGGCTGGGAACAGTTATTGTTTTTTCTGTGGCAGACTTTAATAGTTCCTGGAGTTGTTACATGGTATATCTTTAAGAATTATAAGAGAAGAGAGGTTTGAGTATTACATATACTTCTATGTTGTAGCTAATTTGGAAAACCTAATGAAAAATAAACTGTCGATTCTATTTTTATTAATATACAACTTATGTTCAAGTCAAATTGATATTGATTTTTCAAAATTAAGTGTGACTGAAACTAGAGTTGATTCGATTAACCTATATTTTGAAAAAGTTCTCAAAAGCGATGGAGAAAAAAAGAAAGAATTAGAGAAACTGTTTTTTGAACTACTTCCAAATAGTCATTCAGAAATGAGTGATGCAATGTATATAGATTTACGGAAAAAAGATATCGAATGGAAAAAAAACAAGCACAAAAAAGATTATGCCCCTAAACTCTATATTGTAAATCCTTGGGTTAAATATCTAAGCCAAATGGACTATTATGACAAAGATGCATATTACGAAAAGTATTTTAACATTTGTATTGGAGGTGAATATGGTGCTGATTATTTAAGAGCTGGTTTTGAGATTTATGAACGATTTTTATCCGACACAAAAACTGCTTGCGATAAACTGGAAAAGTTAACAGACAAAGAAATAGAGAGTATATTTTATTTCATATTTGATGAAACACATCCCGAACATAACGAAGATAATATTTCTTTATATAACGAGATGTTACTTAAAATAAGAAAGGTAAATTTAAAACTATCCGAATTATTGGAAAAGAGCTATAAGCAAATTATTGAGGAACAAAGAAATCACTGAATAAAAAAACTAGCTACATCAACATGTATAATTCATTGCTTCTGATTTTTACCTAAACACACAACAAATCATACACAAACCGTAGTCACTATTTCATTTCAAATGTTTCCCAGATATCTATAATGCTATCTGCATAACCTGATGTTATTTTCCTCATTCTAAATTTATTTGGCCCTGTTTTCTCAATTCTTTTTTCTTTTTCAGGTTGATCAAAAAACACATCAAAAGTTACCTGACCTTGGCGTTTCCATTCATTTTGCTCTAAGCTAATTAGCTCTAAACTCTTAAAACGACTTGCACAAGAGGAATAATATTTACCGAGTTCCGTTAGTCCGTCATTGTTAATGTCGTCAACGGGAAAAAAGTAATCAACCTCTAAACAAGGCACACCAACTCTTATGCGAGGTATTTCGTTGTTGGTAAATATTGCAGAAGCGCCATTTTCAACTGCACCTTCTTCATCAATGAACAACTCTGGGATTACAATAATTGAGTCATATACTCCGTCGTTATTTATGTCTCCTAATGCTTTTATTTTAGAATACCGCTCTAGATCGTCTACCAACGTAGATGTTAAAACAACAATGGAGGTATCCAATAGACATTCCTTAATTCGTTTATGAACTTTTGAATTAGAAAGTAACTCTGCTTTTTGAGTTGGTTTTTCCCAATGGTCTCGCCAGCTTGTTTGCTCTGTTATTTCTGTTTGTGCAGAAACTTGGTCTGTAGGTTTATTTTCGCAAGAAAGTGACACTATTGTGAATAGCAATACGATTGATCTGCAAAACATATGATTTATAGTGTTTTGATTCATTATCACTTCCAAAACTCTTCAGCTTGTTCTTTTAATTCTATAACTCTTCTATCCACAAAGTCTTTTCCTCGTTGGTCTCTAAAATAATAGGCTGGATAATACAAGTGCCACTTATTATCTACATTTATTATTTGAGGAATCTCTAGATAGTATTTATCACCTTTGTAAGTCATTTCAACTGTTAAGTCTGCCCAATCTGCTATGATAGCTCTTGAAAAGCTTCCGTATTGTACCATCTTTTCAATCTTATAATACATTGTGTCTATGGTTGCTTTTTCAATTTCAAAATCATTATCCCTTTTCATTATCTCTAAAATGTATCCAGCTCTTACTAAAAAATTATCGGTTCTGTCAGTATATTTTTGTTCTAGCCTTTTGTAGATAGCTGTGGTATCGTTTTCTTGCGGATTGAATCTCATGTTGTAGGCAAATAGCTTTTTTTGCTTCTCTAACGGAATTGCGATATTCAAGTATTTTAAAGTGTCTTTTTCTACCAAGAACTCAATGACAGATTTTGCCACATCGTTTGGTGTGTTTTCAGGAATTTCTATAACACTGTTATTTATTTTGTTTATTTCTTCTTTTAGAACATCTCTAACTTCCAGCAAGTTAATTTCAAACCGATTGGTAATCGTTGAATTTACATAGGTATTTTTGGTGTCAACTAATTTTTTAGTTTCAAATTCTACTATGGTGCTTACAAAGCATTTCTTTTCTAAATCAAAATAATATGTGCCATTACCAAATTCTGAGAGTTTGTAATTGCCGTTACTGTTTTTAGGTAATTCTAATTCGGATATATTTATTGTTCCTTTTAGAACTGCACAGGTTTTACCTTTAAAGGTTTCATATCCAGAAAATATTAATTTTAATGTTCCTGTTGAATTTATTGTTGTGTCATTTATTCTAAGAGGTAACGCATGTGGTATATCGTCACTTTTACCAACACTAAGTTTCTTGGTCGGTAGTGGAATAATTTTTAAGCTACCAAAACTGTTTTGGGTCTTTTCTGAAAGAAACGTGCCATCGGATTTTAAGTTTTTTATAACCTGGTTATCCTCAATTTTAAACAATGTATCATTTGTGCTACTGTTTTTGGTTTTGGATGTAAAATCCTCAAAGCGCAAGTCGGCCAAATTGTTTGCCTTGCTTTCTATAATGAGCATTCCTTTACCAGAAATATATGATTCAGAACTCTTGTTTTCCCTGTCTGTTTTTACAATATGTGTTGTTTGATTTATGGAATATACATACTCTTTTTCTGTATTGAAGTCGAACTGGAACTCTTCTTTTTTGTTACAACTGAATTGCATTATTATACAGAAAACTATAATTATTTTTTTCATTTACCTTTAGACTTAATTGGTTTGTTGGTAGATATAGTTAAGCACACACATAGTAGTTATGCTTACAGTTATTTGATTATTGGATGCCATACACTATCTAACGCTTTGATTTTTTTATTCCCGACATTTGATGCCGAAAAAACCCATTCGATAAAATACATATGGGTAAATCCGTTTTGTTCGCAAATCTTGTTAAGCTGCTTTTCTGTGAAATCTGCCATGGATACTACATTAAACTTCCACTCTCCATTTTCTTTTAAAAACTTAAGATTTACTGAAGGAGATAAAGTATTTCCATTAATTGTTAAATCACTGTAGGCTATATCTTCATCTACCTTTATGTTTGTTACTCCTGTTTTATTAATTGAATTTATTTTAGTACTGTCCATAGAATTGACTTCTGTGTACATTGCAATCATTAAATCTTTTGGACTTATTTTTTTTAATTCAGCATTTGGGATTATTGCTCTTGCTGATAGCAAATTCAACTTGTCCGATAAATTTAATTCTGTTACGCCAACAGAATCTAACTTCAATATTTTAGTTAATAAGCTTTTATAATAATCATGAGACTCAGAGTCGCTTAAGGTGTAAATTCTTTCTCCATCTAATTCGATATTAGCTTTATTAAAATCATTGAAGGTCTTAACTATTTCCTTTTTGTCATTACTGCATGCAAACAGAATGATGGAAAGCAGTAGGATTGAAATTTTTCTCATGATTGGTTTTGGACGGAAATGATAGCTTTTTTAATAGTTAAGTGATTGGTTTTGAAAGATAGGGATTTACGTTGAAATTCTGACAGGAAATAAAAGGCAACTGCTTATAGCTCTGATGTATTTGTTTAATGTCTATTATCGCAAAGTATATTTATAGATGGTTCTTCATCATATATAAAATCAACCGTTGGGCAACCGAAGGAATTTCCATAAAGGCCATAAATTATTGGTGGTTTATTTTTAAATAACTCACCTGTCCAACTGTAATAATATTTCTGTTTTTCATCAGTCGATTTATAAACAGGACCTATGCTTATACTTTCGCTACTATGATAATTTAGTGTTCTGGTTATTTTGTTTGTAGTTGTATCTACAGTAACTAATTGATGGCTTTTAACCCGTGAGCGGTTATCTCTGTAGTAAATTTGACTTTGGATATAATACTTAAAGTGCAGCAATGAAAGCGTGTAGGTTTCAAACCCTATGCTATCTAATTCCCTCCGATTGTTAATCTTAGGTTGTTTTAGAGGGAAATTATCGTTGGCTGTAGAGTTCCAAATTAAAGGTTTAATTTTTCCTATCTGAAATGGATTTTTAACACCTATATAAGCAAAGCTTTCTCCCTTTTCAGCAAATCGGTCTTCCAAATTTAATCCTATTTCGTATTCGTATTCTTTAGTGCCTTTACCTCCGCGCGTATAAGGATTTAAAAAGGCTATCATTTTTAAATCATCTACTTTAAATTTATAGACCGTGTCTTTGATGAAACTAAAAATATATAATGAATCTTTTTTAGAAACACCCATTTTCTCTAAGATTTTATTGCTTTCATTTCTACTAAACTCAATTGGTTCTTCACCTAATTTTTCTTCTGGAATAACTGTGTTTGAGTCGTTATCGTAATCAAATGGATATAATTCGGAAAGGTTAATAAACCCTTGTCTTATTTCATCATTTGATTCATAATACGGTCTGGCATAGAAAAGTTTTATATCTGAAGACCTATAAAAATCTGATAGAAATGAACTGAATACATAGACAGTATCGGTTCCTTTTTCAACTCCAAGCCATTCTCCTTTTATGATTTTTTCTTCATCTGCTATCTGGTCGACTATTTTTGTACTATCAATAATTGTGAGTATTGTATTTAAAGGGAATTTACCCAAGATTTTTCCATTTGGCTCATCTCGATAGTTCAAACCCGATTTTGCATTTACATATTGACTGATGTGGCGTTTAGGTTTTATTGTTTTATCCTTATCTGTATAGGAATCTTGCGGTGTTGTTTTTGACTCCTTTATTTCAATTTGTTTCTCAGTTTTACCTGTTGTTGGTATGGCATTGTTTTCTTTACAACTAAACGCTATAAACATCACTGAAAAAAGAAGACATAGTTGTAAGTATGGTTTCATTTTTTATTTCATTCGTTTTGTCAACTTAAAATAATTATCAAACTCTATAGTGCACTTTAAATTATGTTGCTTGGTTTAGTTCTAACTTAGCAGCAGTGAGCTATACACGTTGTTGGTATTAATTATTTTAAATATTTACAATTAGTGCCATCTGCAAAAATCCCATCCGTGTCACATATTTTAATCATTTCAGAATTTTTATAATATTTACTAATGGTAAACTCTTTATTGTCCATATATATCTCGATTTTGTCAAACCCATCTAGATTATAATACGTTTTAGCCAATCCGGATATTTTCTCATCGTCCAAATAATTAATTCTAGAAAATAGTTTCCCATCTTTTCTATTTTGAATATGTAGGCCCTGTTTAAGACCATAAATATCAATATAGTTAATGGTGTCCTTATCTATAATTTTAAAAGACGGATTTTCACGAACTATCTTAAACTTATGTTCTGATTCAGTAATTTCTTTTCCGTTTAGAGTAGTCTTATATTCTTTATCGTTAAGTCCTTTTATTTTGTAAGAAATATTGAAAGCACAATCACAATCAGCAAGCTCTTCAGTCCATTCCTCAATTACTACTTCTGTCGAATCGTTTTTCTTTTCTTTATAAGTTTTATATTCTCTAATTCCATGAAAGACAAAGTTTAAAGTGTCGCTTTTTAGCTCAATAGCGCCTACTTCTGTGCTACTACAATTCGCTATTACAAATAAATTATAGGTCTGAAAGTCATCAGCCTTAATGGTTTTTAAAATTCGGTCTTGGTATTTATTAAGGTTTTTAAAGTAGACTTCTTTACACTGACTAGTATTGTAACTAACTAACTCTGGATTTATTTGAGAAAAGCAATAAGCACTGACTAATAGAAAATTAGTTATAATAAAATAAAATGTTTTATGTGGTAATTTCATATAATCATTGCCTACGATTTTGTGTATGATATGTGCGGATTGAGCCAAAACTGATTCCTTCAAATTATTGGCACTAGTTATTTCTCAATTATAAATTTCACTTTCCGTTTATTAGTTGTGTTGTAAAAATCATCTGATTTTAATTCATCATTATTAAAAGTCAATACTCGTTCAAAATTTGATTCAAAATGATAATAGCTATAAATATCAAATGCTGTAATTTTTAAAACATTCAATTCCGCTATTTTTGTTAGTTCTATATTCACAAGTGAACCTTGAATAAAAGTCTCAACTACTGGGTTTTCAGTATTTTCAAATATACTTTTGGGGATTTTTATTGTTCCGTTTTCAAAATCTCCATAAAAATATTTTTCTTTGAATTTAATATGTCCAGATGAAGAATTCAGTTTTTTATCGAATATTTCAACAAGCAATGTGTCAGTTTTATTAATTCGATCGTACACTTTTGTAACTCTATTTTCATTCTTAATGTCTTTTTCAGAATCGCCAAAACTTAAAATTAATTTCTTTTTATTTATTTCATAAGTTCCTTTTCCGTACCAAATCTGCCCATCATCAGTTTTAAATTTGTGCTCAAAGGTTTTTGATTTAGGATATAGAAAGTATTTATTACTAAACAATGAAGAATTCTCTTGAGAAAAAACTAAAGTATCTTGAGCAGACAATTTTAAAATTGTCAGTACAAAAATCACAAGCATAAACGTTTTTTTCATAATGTCAACTGGTTATATAAATATAAAAATTCCTCTCATCACACAGACAATTAAGGGATAAGAGGAATT